>CAISEG010000001.1 GCA_903884265.1 uncultured Anaerolineales bacterium
AACGATCCTGCAGGGGATGGGCGATCAGCACATTGACGTGGCCATCCGCCGAGCTGAAGGCAAGCTCCAGGTCGGTTTGATGACAGCGGAACCAAAGGTTCCATACCGGGAAGGCATCACCAAAAAGGCTGATGCGATGTATCGCCACAAGAAACAATCTGGCGGGTCAGGTCAGTTTGGCGAAGTCTGGCTAAGGATCGAGCCTTGTCCGGAAAAGGACTTTGATTTTACCGACGAACTGGTCGGTATGAACCTTTCAAAATCATATTTGCCGGCCATTGAAAAAGGCATCCATGCCACCCTTCAAACCGGCGTCATGGCGGGGTTCCCATTAAGCAATGTACGCGTCATCGTTTACGATGGCAAGGAGCACCCAGTCGATTCCAAACCTGTGGCTTTCGAAATTGCCGGACGTGAGGCTTTCAAGCTGGCTGTCCGTGATGCCAGCCCGGTATTGTTCGAGCCGATCATGAATGTCCGCATTGTCATTCCGGATGCCAACATGGGCGATGTGATGGGTGACCTCAACAGCCGTCGTGGACGCGTTCAAGGTACCGAATCCGAGCGTGGGCGTACGGTCGTTGTAGCACAGGTTCCGGAGGTGGAGATGCTACGCTATACGACGCAGTTACGCTCCATTACTGGCGGGCGCGGCGTCTTTACCATGGAATTCGACCGCTATGAGATCATCCCGAATCATCTGGCGCAGGAGATCATCACTGCCCACCAGAAGGAACTCGAAAAAGCAAAGGCAGACGAATAAAGTCAGCAGGGGTGGGGTTGGTCCCCGCCCCTGTTGTTATAGCACTTGACAAGAACTGATTTTATCGTATAATATTTATCATATTACTCATAAATATTCTGGAGATTTATTATGTTAATCTGCATTTGTCTGAGGCGGGGATCGTAACCACCGCCTCTTCGTAGAAAATCAATTCAGCCAACAGACGAAAGACGGTGAGCGAGCCCCCGCGAAGGGAATTTATTCGCAGGCGTCATGCGCCGTCTTTTTGTTTGCCTGTTGGCTGTCATGTTTAATAAGGAGTTTTAGATGAAGATTGCAAATGATGTTACCGAATTGATCGGTAACACACCCCTCGTCCGGCTTAACCGTGTCACAAAAGGAGCCAAAGCTCAAATTGCCGCCAAACTGGAGTTTTATAACCCTGCTCATAGTGTCAAGGATCGCATCGGCGCTGCTATGATCGATACCGCTGAAAAAGCCGGCAGGATCAAACCAGACACGATCATCCTCGAAGCCACCAGCGGCAATACCGGGATCGCTCTGGCAATGGTCTGTGCAGCACGTGGCTATAAATGCGCCCTGACCATGCCGGAAACGATGAGTAAAGAACGCCGCATGTTGCTGCGTGCCTATGGGGCAGAACTGATCCTTACGCCCGGTTCAGAAGGCATGGCAGGCGCTATCCGCAAAGCTGAAGAAATGGCAGCTGCTGACTCAAACTATTACATCCCACAGCAGTTCAAGAACCCTGCCAACCCGGAGATTCATCGCAAGACAACCGCTGAAGAGATCTGGAGGGACACCGATGGCAAAGTTGATTTCCTGGTGGCAGGAGTAGGCACCGGCGGAACCATCACCGGTGTCGGAGAGGTGATCAAGAGCCGCAAACCGTCTTTCAAAGTGGTGGCGGTCGAGCCGGATGGTTCCCCGGTCCTTTCAGGCGGGCAGAAAGGCCCGCATAAGCTCCAGGGCCTGGGGGCAGGTTTTATTCCTGACGTGCTGAATGTTAAAATCTATGACGAAATCATCCGTGTGAAAGACGAAGATGCAATGGAGATTGCCCGGCGAATGGCAAAGGAAGAAGGCCTATTGGTTGGGATCTCATCCGGCGCAGCCACCTGGGCTGCCTTGCAGGTGGCGAACCGACCCGAGAATACCGGGAAGTTGATTGTGGTGATCATCCCGTCCTTTGGTGAACGCTACCTATCCACGCCGTTATTTGCCAACCTGGCAGATTGAATTTCTAAGTATAGAGTCGACCTTATGGGTCGACCCTGCAAAGGATATATTATGGCAACTGCAGCCATCCGATCCTACCCTGCCATCCGCTCCATGAGCGGTTTGAGAGGTTTTTTTACCATGATGAAACATGATATTTCCTCGGTCCTTGAACGCGACCCGGCGGCACGCTCCCGTCTCGAAGTGTTCTTTGTTTATTCCGGCCTACACGCCATTTGGATGCATCGTATTTCACACTGGTTGTGGTTTCACAACTTTCGTTTTCTTGCTCGCTGGTTATCTCAGATTACCCGCGGACTGACCGGTATCGAAATCCATCCGGGTGCGATCATCGGCCCAGGCTTTTTTATTGACCATGGCATGGGCGTGGTGATCGGTGAGACAGCCGAGGTCGGAGCGGACGTGACCATGTATCATGGCGTCACCTTGGGTGGCACCAATCTTGTCAAGGGGAAACGCCACCCTACCATCGGTGACCGGGTTGTGATCGGCGCGGGAGCCAAGGTTTTGGGGGCAATTACGATCGGAGAGGACAGCCGTATTGGTGCCAACGCGGTCGTAGTCAAATCCGTGCCGCCGAATTCAGTAGTGGTCGGTGTACCGGGGCAGGTTGTAAAACGCTCTCAACTGCACCATTCCGGCGATGCTCCCGACCTTAATCATGCCGCTTTACCGGATATTGTCGGTGTGACCCTGAAACAGCTCCTCGAACGGGTGGATTCTTTGGAGGAGCGAGTGGACGGGCATGACCAAAAGCCTCACATTCACCCACCGATGGGCGATGCGTGGGATGGCCTGGATTTCTCTATTTGACTTTTTGTTGATTTGAAATTCGCTGAATTGCATCTTCTTCGAGAGTGGCATGTTCACATATTTATGCAAGAAGCAGTAAAATAAGTCCATGCCTATCCTTATAATCCCAGCTCCCCTGCGCTCTTATGTTAATGGCCAGGCTGAAGTGCTTGTCAGTGGTGTAAACGTGGGAGAGGTCGTGGAAAGCCTGCTGGTGCAATTTCCGGCCATGCGTCCGCATCTCACCAATAGCCGGGCCGAGTTACGGCCTTTTGTTAATCTATTCCTTGGTAAGATGAATATCCGCGATTTGCAGGGTCTTGATACCCCGCTTTCTAAAGATGACATTTTGATGCTTGTCCCGTCCATTGCAGGCGGATGATATGCTCCCTGAACTCTCCCGCGAAGAAATCCTGCGCTATTCCCGCCATCTGCTGATCCCCGAAGTGGGGTTGGAAGGACAGCGTAAACTCAAAGCCGCTTCGGTGCTCATTATAGGCACCGGTGGGCTCGGCTCCCCGGTTGCGCTTTATCTTGCCGCGGCCGGCGTCGGCCATCTAGGGCTGGTGGATTACGACGTGGTGGATCAATCAAATCTTCAGCGCCAGATCGTTCATGGGACCGGGATGGTGAGCAGGCTCAAAGTCGACTCTGCCCGGATCCGCTTGCTGGATTTGAATCCTGATATCCAGATGAACACGTTCAATGAGCCATTTACGGCGGCCAATGCGATGCGGATAGCCGAACCATTTGACATTATCGTCGACGGCACCGATAATTTCCCGACCCGCTACCTGATCAATGACTTGTGCGTGCTGACTGGTAAACCGAACGTATATGGAGCGATCTATCGTTTCGAAGGGCAGGCAAGCGTTTTTTATGCAAAAGAAGGTCCCTGTTACCGCTGCTTGTTTCCGGAACCACCTCCACCGGGACTGGTGCCTTCCTGCGCCGATGCCGGTGTGCTGGGGGTTCTTCCCGGGACAATAGGTACGATCCAGGCTACCGAAGCGATCAAGTTCCTGCTTGGGATAGGCTCTTCTCTGGTGGGGCGCCTGCTTCTCTATGATGCCCTGGAAATGTCGTTCGAGTATGTCAACCTGAAAAAGAACCCGGATTGCAAAGTTTGCGGTTCACACCCCGAAGTGACTACACTGATCGACTATAACGAGTTCTGCGGCGTAACGGGGCTGGATCATGGCCAAGCCTCGGCTGCTAAAGAGTGGGACATCACCGCCGGCGAGTTGTCCGCCCGATTGCAAAGCGGGAAACATCTCCGTTTGATCGATGTACGCGAACCGCACGAACTGGCCATATCGCATATTGATGGTGCGGATAACATACCGCTTGGTTTGCTGGCGGCGCGGCTTAAGGAACTTGACTCCGCGCAGGAGATCGTGCTCTTCTGTAAAACCGGAACGCGATCAACCCGTGCACTGGAGATCTTAATCAGCGCCGGTTTCAGGAAAGTCAAAAACTTGAAAGGGGGCATTAATGCCTGGGCAACGGAAGTGGATAGAAGTTTGCCAATCTATTAACTGATCAAGGTCAAGCGACCGCGTGGCCATTCCATAATGGGTAAATTACATCATGTCAAAAATGACTCTTCTGGCTGTTTTGGCCCATCCCGATGACGAATCCTTCGGTATGGGTGGCACGTTGGCGCTGTATGCTTCACGCGGAGTGGATGTCCATCTGGTCTGCGCCACTCGCGGTGAGGTGGGTGAAGTAGCCCCGGAATTACTTAAGGGATTTGAATCCATTGCCCAATTGCGCGAATCCGAACTGCGCTGCGCCGCGGGGGTATTGGGGTTAACGGGTGTCCACTTTCTGGATTACCGCGACTCAGGCATGCCTGGTTCTGCGGATAACACTCATCCTCAGGCGCTCGCTGCCCAGCCTCTGGACGAAGTTGCTGCCAAGGTGGTCCGTTATATCCGCGAACTGAAACCGCAGGTGGTCCTGACATTTGACCCGATTGGCGGTTACCGCCATCCGGATCACATTGCGATCCAGCAGGCCACGGTACGTGCCTTCGAGCAGGCTGGCAATCCGGAATTTGCTCCAGAAAGTCTCCCGGTCTACACACCGGACCGGTTGTATTTCCACAAAATGCCAAACGGACTGCTTAAGTTTGCTGTAAAATTCCTGCCTTTCATTGGGAAAGACCCGCATAAGTTTGGTAATAATGGTGATATTGACCTGGTACCTATCGCCGAGGTGAATTTCCCGACCCATGCCCGTATAAACATCCGCTCTGTGTTGAAGAAAAAAGAAAAAGCAGGCGCCTGTCATGCCAGCCAGGGCGGAGGACGCATGGGCGGCGGTATGGTCAGTCTCCTGATGCGCCTTTTCAGTGGCACGGAATCGTATATGCGTGCGTATCCTTTGGCGGTAAAGGATGAAAAACTGGCAGTAGACCTGTTCCGGTGAGATTCGGGGAACTTTTCTCCTGATAGTTGCGTCTGGGTGGAATGGGATTAAAGCATGATAGAATTCCAGTTTAATGTGCCAAATGGCACAATCTCCTCAGTTCAACAGGCTAACCATGACTGAACCATCGCTATCCGTGCCAGTTCATCGTACTGATTTCAAACAGATCCCAGCTTTTCTGATTCATCCCCGGCAGGGGATGAATCGTTTGGCAGCGGAAGAGAAACCAGCCTGGCTGATGCCCATGCTGGTCTTAAGTGTTGTGTTTCTCCTGCGCATCATCGTGAGTGGGGTCCTCCAAGCACATGCTTCCGCCACGGGTCAAGCCTCTTTACCCGCTGACTGGCAGTATTGGTCAACCGACATGCAGAATAACTATATGCAGGCCATCTCTGCCACACAGGGACCGGTGTTCGTTTACATTATCCCTGCTGTGACCGGGCTGGCCAGGTTTTGGCTGGGTTGGCTCATCGTGGGTGGTTTGTTGCACCTGGCCTCAACGCTGTTTGGTGGACGTGGGTCTATGCGTTCGGTTTTGACCTTGGTGGCCTGGGCCTGCCTGCCGTTCGCTTTGCGTGACCTGTTACGGATAGTTTTTATGCTCATTGCTCAGCATCCAATTGCCAGCCCGGGGCTTTCGGGTTTTGGCAGCGTATTATTCTTGAGCAAAGTAATGGCAAGCGTGGATGTATTTTTTATTTGGGTCTCCATTTTATTGGGAATGGGATTGCGCGTAACCGACAACCTTCCTGCTGGGAAAGCTGTCGCGACTGTGGCAATTGTGTTGCTTATCGTTCTTCTGATGCAAGGCGGGTTGGGGACATTAACCGCCTCGCTGGGCGGGTTGATGATTACCCGTCCGTTCTTCTAAAACAACGATTCCTTCCATGCAGACTCCGTTCATTCGTATTTCTAACCTGACCAAGCACTTCCAGATGGGTGGCACAACCGTGCGCGCTTTGGACGGCGTTGACCTCGATATACCTCAGAAGAGTTTTACCGTCGTGATGGGTCCTTCGGGGTCTGGCAAGAGTACGCTGCTCTATCTGCTCGGTGGGTTGGATCGGCCTACCAGCGGCCAGATTGCGGTAAACGGCCTGCGGTTGGACGAGATGGACGAAAATAAGCTGGCGCTGTTTCGCCGTCAGACGGTGGGGTTTATGTTCCAATCATTCAATCTTATTCAGAGCATGACTGCCGAAGAAAATGTCGGCTTTCCCATGCAGTTTGCAGGGATCCCTTCGAAAGAGCGTACGCGTCGTTCGAAGGTATTATTGGAACAGGTGGGGCTGGCGGACCGTGGTGGTCACAAGCCGAGTGAACTCTCTGGAGGGCAGCAACAGCGGGTGGCGGCAGCCAGGGCGCTGGTCAACAATCCGAACCTGATCCTCGCCGATGAGCCTACCGGCAACCTGGATACAACCAGCGGTATAGGCATTATGCAATTACTGGCAGATTTGCACCAATCCGGGCGCGCCGTACTGGTAGTGACGCATGACCCGCGTATGGTGCGTTTTGCCACCCATAAGGTTTTCCTGTTGGACGGAAAAGTGGTCAGCGAGACGGAATATCGCGCTGCCAGCTTGGAATAGAGGAGAAAATGATCATGAAGCGACAGCATCAATTGATTTCTGCAATCATCATCCTGCTGGCTATGTCAGTTGGCATTGTTTTTCCCGTGCGAGTCAAAGCAGCCTTTTCCATTTCAGATTTTAATCCTAAATCGGTGGTCAACAATGTAGATAACGCGATCACCATCGATGGGGAGGAGTTTGCTTCAGATGTCCAGGTAAAGGTGGGCGATACATCAGTCACTATTACATATTACAGTCCCACCAAACTAATCATACGCATTCCATCCAGTTTTCCTGCTGGTGAGTACAGCATTTCGATAATAAATTCAAGTGATCCTGTTCCACTTTTGTTTTCCACACCGTTAATGGTCACCGCGCCGACACCGACTCCAATTCCTTCATCGACGGCCTCGCCGATCCCTTTTGGACGCCCACAGATCGTGATCGACTCGAATTCCCTGAGCGTAGATTCCATCCGCTATGGACAAGATTTTAATTTGAATATGAGTCTGGACAATGCCGGCGGTTCGACCGCCTATGGGCTCCAGGTGACTTTCACCTCTACTGACCTGTTGATGTTAAAAAATGGTGGCGTGGTCGGAGCGGGGACTCTCGGGGTGGTCGGCAAGGCAGATTTCAGCCAGACAATGACAGCCATCGCTTCTTTGGTGGGGGTAAACAGGGTCAGCGTAGATATGACTGTCAGTTATTATGATGAAAAAGGTACAGCTTATTCCGATAAATTTACCTTGAGCTTTCCAGTAGCTGCTACCGCCAGCGGCGGCTATGTAAATCCCGCCACTGCCACTCCCACAGGTGTGCATCGTCCGCAATTGGTGGTCATGGGTACCCAAACGGATGTTGATCCATTACAACCTGGTCTCCAGTTCACTTTAAGCATGACAGTCCAAAATGTGGGCAATGTTGCAGCCAAGGGCGTGACGATGATCATTGGTGGTGGGTCAGCTTCCAGCTCTGGGAGCGGGACTCCCCAGTCGGGAGTGTCCGGCGGAAGTGGTGAGTTCACCAATTTTGCCCCGGTCGGTTCGTCCAATGTGCAGTCGTTGGGAGACTTGCAGCCAGGTGCAACTCTGAAGGCCGCTCAGAAACTGGTTGTTAATGTTTCCACGGCTCCGGGTGCGTATCCGATGAAAGTCACCTTTTCATACCTGGATGACAAAGGGAACCCGGTAAATGACGATCAGGTGATTACTTTGCTGGTATATAACCTGCCAAATATCGATGTAAGTTTTTATCAGCCGATCGGGACGTTGACCACCGGGCAACCCAATCTGCTCCCGCTCCAGGTGGTGAGTCTTGGCAAGCGAACGGTCGTGCTGGGAAAAATGAAAGTGGAAACCAGCGGCGGAACTGTGGAGAACGGTGAGGGATTGGTTGGGTCCCTTGACCCGGGTGGCTATTTTACTTTGGATGCAATGCTGACTCCCAATGTACCCGGACCGCTTGATGTGACCATCACCATCGAGTACACCGATGATTTCAACCAGGCTCGCACTGTGACCCAGACTCTGACCCTGGATGTTACGGATATGGTTTTTGATGCGACGCCGGATGTGTCAGCGCCAGGGGGAAGTGGCATTGTCCCGGGCGCTCGTGAGTCGTTCTGGCAGAAAGTCTGGCGGTTCATCCTCGGATTGTTTGGGCTGGATAGCGGGTCCACCACGACTACACCCGTAATAGAACAGCCCACCGTGATCCCGGTCCCGATCCCGATTGGGCCAGGTGGCAAAGGTTGATCGGTCTGCCTTTGGAGATGAGCGGGTTTCCCCATGAAATTGCTTGATATTGTCCGCCTTATTTTTGGTAATCTCAATCGCCGCAAAGGGCGTGTATCCCTGACAGCGGTGGGTGTGGTGATCGGCACTGCCGCGGTAGTGATCCTTGTCTCGCTGGCAATTGGGTTGCAGAAAAATGCGAATGAACAACTTTACGGTATCGGCGACCTGACTCAAATCCAGGTTTCTCCGTCCTATGGGCAGGGAGAGGTGGTTTACAGTGGTGGCGGAGGGGGAGGCGGAAGCAAAAGCACAAGCGCAAGCGCAAGTTCCAGCAGTGCCCCAGGTGCCCCCAAGCTTCTCACCAACAAGGCTCTGGAGGATTTAAGTGCCATCCCAGGTGTGATGGCAGTCATCCCGCGCGATTATATGATGGGTGGGCTGACTTTGAAATATCACCGCCTGGAGTCAGGTTCAAATGTGATTGGCATTGGGACAGATGACCTGTCCAGCCTTGGCTTGGAAGCCACCCAGGGCGGTGTCGTTCTGGCCCACGGCACCGTCATCATCGGCCCGATGGTGGCGAGCAACTTCTACGATCCAAACCAGCGTCCTGGTCAGCAAACCCCTGCCGCGCCGGACCTCTATGATCAGCAATTGACCTTCGTCTTCATCAAATATGACCAGAACGGTAATGAGGTCCATAAAACCCTCACATATCGAGTGTCTGGGGTGTTGGCCCAGACGCAAGGGGAATCCGACTGGTCCATTTATATGCAGCTCGATGACTTGAAGGTGTTGAACGAATGGGCCATGGGACGCCGGATCAACTACAACAAGGACGGTTACAGTCTTGTAATCGTCAAAGTGGATAATGTTAATAATGTGCTTGATATCACTGACCAGATTACAGCGATGGGTTACCAGGCTTATACCCCTCAGTCTTTTGTGAAGGGGATCAACAACTTCTACCTGGTCCTGCAGATCATTTTTGGCGGTGTGGGGGCGATCGCCTTGCTGGTCGCTGCCATCGGGATTGCCAATACGATGGCGATGGCCATCCTGGAGCGCACCCGCGAGATCGGCCTGATGAAGGCGGTTGGAGCCACCAACCGGGATGTGCTCTCCATCTTTTTGGGCGAAGCAGCCGGGATCGGTTTTCTGGGAGGCCTGGGCGGGGTCTTGATCGGTTGGCTGGCCGGATATGGTATCAATGTGATCGCCCTGGTATACCTGGCCCAGCAATCGGCCAGCCAGGGTGGTACGCCCCCCAGCGTGGCTGTTTCAACCCCGGCTTGGTTGCCCGTCTTCGCCCTTGTCTTTGCCACACTGATCGGGCTCGCCTCCGGTCTCTACCCGGCTTTGAGGGCCGCTACATTGGTTCCGGTGCAAGCATTGAAATACGAATAACAGTAAGTAACCGATGATAATGATAAATAGGGATGGAACCGAGTGTGCCGTCCTTATTCTATTTCAAAGGGAAATGGGGGAATAAGATTAAGCGCCAGCAATTTGGCTGTGTGGTTGTCTATTTTCAGGATCGTTACCGAACCGGTATACGAGCTTAGTCGTTGAAAGCGATCCAACGGCAGTCCGAGATAATGCGCAACAGCCAGTTTGATCGGGTCGGCGTGAAACACAACGGCAACCAGTTCGTCAGCGTGCGAAGCTGCTAAGGCGTCCAGGGTGTTGACAACCCGCTCCTGAGCCTGGACGAAGGTTTCGCCGCCCGGGAATTGGAATTGTGACGGTGCCTGCTGGATTATTTTCCAGAACCTGGTGCGACCAAGCATTTTCCAGGAATGCCCTGCCCAATTGCCAACGTCAGTATCTGTCAGGTCCGGGAGGAGTTGGATTCCCAGACCGAGCGACTTCGCCAGTGGTTCGGCAGTTTCGATGGCGCGTTCCAACGGGCTGGAATAGATTGCTTTGATGGGCAGCCCGGTCAGTGTCCGGGTAAGTTCTGCCGCCTGTTCCTGCCCGCGGCGATTAAGATGAATGCCAGGGATGCGCCCGGGCAGTTTATTCTTGGTCAGGTAATCGTTTTCGCCGTGACGAATAAGCAACAGTGTTGGCATACAGCCTTCCGGTTTAAAAAGATAAAGGGATTGTAACCGATGCTCGCACGGGTGGCTACCTGCCTGGGAATTCTTCATAAACGTCTATCCCCACTATACCATTCTACAAACTGAAGTCTTAATTCCCCATTCCTCTACCCCTATTTCCTGCTTGAACCCCGTTCGACTTGTCATGCCTTGGATTATGCGATATACTGGATAAAATATATCATAAATAATGTCAGGAGGTATAACATGAAATGGGTCCTCAATATTCTCGGTGTGTTCCTGCTACTGATGGGAATAGTCTGGATTCTGCAAGGCACCGGTCTCTACCCGGTGGGCTTTATGGCCCACCAGATAAAGTATACCTATGCCGGTATCGTGGTGGATATTATCGCCCTCGGATTATTCGTGCTTGCCAACCGGCGGCGTAAGAACCTGCCGCCGTCATCGTAAAATTTTGCTCAGTTACGGAATATTCAACCATCGAGCGGCACACTCCCTTCCGCTTTGAATGTTTGGGCACGTTTTCGTCTTGGTTTATTGGTATCCGGTACTTCACCCGCCGCATCCGGTATTTCTCAAAGGCTGACGTCTGCTGTGACAAATACCCTCGAAGAGCGCCTCCTAATTCTCACGCGAAAGCATCACCGTCTCAGCTCAACACAACTGCCATTCCAAGGAATCCACCCAAGTGACTCGCGGCGGATTCGATGTTTCTTTTTTCCTCGGAAGAAAGCGGCGTAAATGGGTTCAATTCAATGAGAACAGTCCCTTTTTTAAAGGTGCGTTTCCAGGTTCCGATAGCCCGGCCATTTATAACGATAGTGGCCGGAAGCATGCCATTTGTAGGTGTCAACCTTTTATAGTGGGGCACATCCAGGGATGCGCTGCGGTCTTTATAGGCCAGGATATACTCATCAAAACCTGGCAGCAAATGGACGCTCTGGGATTGATCCGGCGCCGGGGGCGTTGAGATAGTCCGCCAGTAGGTCTGGCTGTTCATCGATTCCTGAATTAATTCCGTTTGGATGGAATCCATTCCCGCTCTAGCTCCTGCAACCGGAAGCCCTGACCACCAGGTGAAATCCTGCAGGGTTGCCGGGCCGTGGCTTGTAAAGTATCTCCTGGTCAGTTCCGCTCGCGCTTCATCGCCTCCCATCGTTTTGGACGGAAAATATTCCAACAGCATGAAAGTCGGATTATTGGCGTGCATCGCTCCCTGGCAGATCAAGCCATCCAGGGAAGCTCTTTGCAGCATGTGCGCCCCGCGCTGCCCAATGGTCGGAATACCGTTTTGCTCAAGCGTGGCGAGCAATGTCTTGCGGTCTAGCGGACCAGCCTGTTGCAGGGTTTTTGTGAGCAGGTCGTTGCTGCGCACCAGTGTTGGTCCATCCAGCTCAAGTTCCCGGTAGCGCCTCTTATTTCCTGTGATGATCCGTGGTGCTACCAACGCCAGCAGCCAATGTATATCTGCTGCTGTAATAAAATGCAGAGTACCGCGCAACACCCAGGAGCGCAGGATGGTTCTGTCGATGATAGCCTGCTCGACGCTTGTATCGGAACAATTCGGTATGCGCAGGCCAAGCGACCATTTTGCACCGGTATAATCCTGGGCTTGCACGGCCCCCAGCCATGTCACCACGTCTCCCGGCAGTTTGAGATTCGTATCAATGAGTCGCTGGCTGCTGAGACGCTGGATGGCAATACTCTTCATGTTCATGAGGATTTTACTTTACGCTCCCGGTCATCAGCCTCGCCGCCCGCCTTCCGATCTCAACGGCAAAATTCGTCCCCCGGTCCCATGGATAGACCTGGCTCATCGAAGCAAAGTAGATCCCTTCCATGGGCGTCTCGATGGCCGGGATGTTTTTGGAATGGTTCACCAGCGGCACAGGCTGGGCATAGGCTGTGCGGAACAGCCAGGACTTGCGCACCCAATCCCGCTCGAACTTGGGGTTGAACAACTTCAACGCTGGCAGGAAGCGCTCCAACAATTCATCCTGGCTCAGGCGGAAGAATTCGTGTTCCGGTTCCAGGTAATCGCCCATATAAACGATGTGGTCGCCGCCGAATTTGTCTGCAGGGACGTAATTGGTGTGCTCCACCAGCGCCAAGAACGGGTAGCCCGCTGATTTCGGCAGGTTATACCAATAATAACCTTGCTCCGATAATTGGTGTTTGAGTGCCAGGGCGATCACGACCGCCCCCATGGATTTCATGTTCCTCAAACCGGACAGATACCTTTCAGGCAAGGACGGGACGAGCCGGGCCATCGATTCTGGCGAAAGCGTGACCAGTACTTTGTCGTAAGCCTCGTCTTGCTCGCTGCGGACAGTTACAGCGCTGGCCCCTGCAGCGTGCTCGATGAGCGTGACCGGCGCCAGCAGGCGGATATC
This sequence comes from uncultured Anaerolineales bacterium, assembly GCA_903884265.1. Taxonomy (GTDB): domain Bacteria; phylum Chloroflexota; class Anaerolineae; order Anaerolineales; family Villigracilaceae; genus UBA877. The sequence continues at coordinate 12,979 of CAISEG010000001.1, forward strand.
GACACCCATTTCCTGTAGCCTCTCTGCGAACAGATCCGCAAAATGCTGGAATCCACCCTCAAATGTGCCCAATCGTGTGCTGCGTGCCTTTAGCCGTGCCCACATCCAGGCCATATTGACCTGCTTGTAATACTGCTCCCCGAACTTACCGATCACCAGCGGTTCCCACATCATCTCGTAGACTTTCTTCCCGGCCCATTTTCGCATCCACTCATCCACAGTAAAAGTTTCCAGCGCTTTCCAATTGTTCGTCAGGCGCAGGAACACACCCACCAACCCGAAACGGAATTTGTTGATCCCGAAACCCAATCCCGGGAAGAGCAGTGCCTTGACAATGGAGTCGAATGGATAAAATTCCCCTTTGTGATACATCACCGTCAGTGGGCGCGGGAACAGCACCTGTTGCTCCCATCCCAACTCTTTGATCAGGCCAAGCATATGTTTATCGCTGGCAAACCAATGATGGTAGAACTTTTCCACCGACCAGTCCCAGCCCGGTTCCTTGAACCCGCTCGCAAGGCCGCCGACAAAGTCTGCCGCTTCGTAGATGGTCACTTTGTGACCGGCCTTAGTCAGATCGTATGCGGCTGCCAGGCCTGAGAAACCGGCTCCAATGATCGCAATTTTCATGTTCAGGTTCTCCGTTGTGGTGGTCATCCATGTCACCATGGGGGGTGTGGTCGTCTTAGGCTATAAATTTTCTTCTTTAGCCTCTATCCTCAGCGAGTCGCTCCACTTTATCCCCTCGCTTGCCATGTAATACGCTCCCAGCAGTGTGATTGGCAGCCACAGCGCCACGTGCAGGACGAATGTATAACCGGTAGCCACCGCGCTTTCAATCCCGCTGGCAACCAGCACAGCGATACCGGGGGCATCGAAAGTGCCCAGGTAACCGGGTGCAGCTGGGATGGTAGTCGCCAGGTTGACAACCCCGTTCATCAACATCAGAGTAAAGAAACTGGCATTGAACCCAAATGCGTGCATCACGAACCAATATTTGACCGTTTCCAAGAGCCAGATGATTACTGAGGTAAGAAATACCATCAGTACATTAGCGGGTGAACGCAGCGCTTCAAGCCCATCCAGGAATTTGTGCATGATGCCGCTGGTCTTCTCGCGGATACGGGCGGGTAGCAGCCGGTCAATGAACCACTGGCCAAACCTGGCGGTAACTTTCGGGAACATCGCTGCCAGCAGGAATATGATCAGCGCTCCAAAAAACGCCACACTGCCCCAAATGGCCAAGTCCTGGATGGTGATATTCCATTTTCCCACCGGAACCGAAACCGCTGCCAGTTTTGCCAGTTGTGTCAGGTTTACGAATACAAAGGCCAGCATGACCACCCCGTCGAAGATGCGCTCGACGATAATGGTTGCCAGCGATGCGGAAATGGGTACCCCTTCCTTGCGTTTTAGAACCACAGCCCGCAGCACTTCCCCTGCCCGGGCTGGGTAAATGTTGTTACCCATGTAGCCAATGCAGGTGATCGGGAACATCACCCAAGTTTGGATAGCCTTGATGGGTTTGAGCAAGTAATGCCAGCGCCAGGCACGCGCCCATACGGCTACAAAATACACCGCCACTCCGGGGATGATCCACCAGTAATTGGCAGTCCTGAGGGTCAACCAGAAACTTAACCAATCCAGCTTGCGGACAACGAAATACAGGAATACGGCGCTGATCAGCACCCCGAGCCAAAATTGCCATCTTTTCATGGAATGATTTTACCATGCGCAGGAAAAGAAGACCCTTTGGTTTTGAAGAACAGGAATCCCGCTTTTCAACCCACTAATTTTTACGAATTAATCACCGTACAGTAATACCATATTAGTAAGACTTTCAGATTGTGTGTTTCGTGCTAGAATTACGAGGTATTCCTCCAAAATAGGAAGAAGAATCTCGATTTTTCGGGAATTCCATACGGGAAATTTCATCGATTGATCCAAGAAGTAAAAGTATGCCCATTGAAACCTCTGAACGGGTTTTGTTTCTCAACCGCATCCATCTCTTTAACAGCTTGAACGATGACCAGTTCACGGCCGTGGCGGAGATGTTGGCGGAAGAAAAATTCCCCGCTGGGAAAGAGATCGTCAAACAAGGTACGGAAGGTGACAGTCTTTACCTAATCTGGAGTGGCAAGGTAAGCGGCACCCAGCCGGGTGCGACATTTGGGGTTGGAGATTATTTCGGGGAAGAATCGATGATCGTCAGCCATCATCAGGAGACAGCTACGATCACAGCGATTGAAGAGACACTTGTGTTGGTTCTGACACGGCTGCAATTTCAACAGCTATTAAAACAAGCTCCTGGCCTGAGAACGAATTTTGCAGTTACGGTAAACAGTTATCGCCTGGCCCGAAAGATCCGCTTCAAATGGCTTCAGGATAATGAGGTCATTTACTTCCTGGCGCGCAAGCACCCCATCCTGCTTACGCAGGCACTCCTTGGGCCGGTTCTGCTGGGAGTGGCAGCCAGCGCTGGAATGTTGGCGACATGGTATTATTCTCTCTGGTTCCCCACACTGGCAACGCTCTGGTATGTCTCCCTGGTAATGGGTCTGGGTGCAGTTGGTTGGGGTGTCTGGAACAGCATCGATTGGGGTAACGATTATTACATCGTTACTGACCGGCGTGTCGTTTGGGTGGAAAAGGTTGTGGGGATCTACGAAAGTCGCCAGGAGGCACCACTTTCCGCTGTCCAGCGAGTTAATGTCGAGACGGACCTTACCGGGAGGATGCTGGACTACGGCAATCTTGTCATCCGCACAATCGTTGGCAGTACCCTGACATTAAGAAATGTAAATCACCCCAACCAGGCTGCCGCATTGATCGATCAACACTGGAAGCGCTCCAAGGAGACTTCCCGAAAGATGGAAGCGGGTGAGATACAGGATGCCCTGCGTGCCCGCCTGACGGGTGGGCAGATAAAGCCCCCCGAGATCGAGGGGGTTGTTGTCAAGCCGATGGAGGAGAAGAACCCCTACGAGAATCACCGTAACCTTGCCAATTTGTTCCGGTTACGCTTTGAACACCAGACCACTGTTACATACCGCAAACATATCTTTGTTCTTTTCGAACAGACCTGGTTACCGGGCACGATCCTTGCTATCCTGCTCGGAATTTTGTTCTATGAGATATTCAGCCCCTCCGCCTCGTTTACCTCACTCTTTAAGTTGCAATCGGGGTTGTTGATATTAATCTGGGTGCTGATGGTCCTGGCGGCATTGCTATGGTGGATCTACCAGTACATCGATTGGAGTAATGACATCTTCCAGGTGACCCCCGACCAGATCATGGATATTGATAAAACTCCCTTGGGGCAGGTGACCAGCGACATTGCCTCCTTGGATAACATTCTGTCCATCGAATACCAGCGGATTGGCATTCTCGAATTGTTTTTTAATTATGGGACGGTGTTCATCACGGTTGGTGGCGGCAAGCAGATGGCTTTCGATAACGTCTTCAATCCTTCTGCTGTGCAGGAAGACATCGAGCGCCGCCGGCTGGAAAAAATCAACAAGAAAGAACAGGAGACCATCAAGGGTGAGCGGGAACGTGTGGCTGACTGGTTTTCAGCTTATTACCACAATGAGCAAAAGTTTCGCCGCGAAGAAACCCGACCCAGTGATACCATCCCGGAAGACAACCAGCCGAAGAATGAAGTAAAATAGGGGGTCCAATCTCTTCGATTTACTGGTGAAATATGACACTTCGTAAAATTGTTACACTACCTGACCCTGTACTTCGTCGCAAAGCCCGGAACATCATCCTATTCGACGCCGATCTGCAAACTCTGATCGATGACATGATCGAAACCCTGCGCGATGCGCCCGGCGTCGGGCTGGCTGCCCCTCAGTTGGGAATCTCGGACCGCCTCATCGTGGTGGAGTACCCTGAGGACGACGAGCTGGAAGACTCCCCGAGGAAACTCTTTGTCGTCGTTAACCCCGAAATTAAAGAGATCTCTGAAGAGACCGAATTGGGCATAGAAGGCTGCCTGTCCATTCCCGGGCTGCATGGGGAAGTGGAACGCGCCTTGGCTGTTACGGTAAAAGGTCTCACCCGTCGTGGGCAGCCGGTCAAGATCAAAGCCAGTAACTGGTTGGCGCGCATCTTTCAGCACGAGATCGATCATCTGAACGGGGTGGTTTTTACCGACCTGGCTATAAAAGTCTGGAAGCCCGCTCTGGATGAGCCGGCACTGGATAACGTCTAACGTGTTAATATGCTATTAGCCAACCCGCTGCGCCTGAATATCTGAATGCATCTCACTCATCTGTCCCTGACCAACTTTCGCAGTTTCGCCCGCCTGGATATGGAAATCCCCCGGCGGGTTGTTTTGCTGACTGGCAGTAATGCCCAGGGCAAGACCAGTGTGCTGGAGGCGGTTTATTTTCTGGCAGCCTTCACTTCTTTCCAGACCCATGCCGACCGGCAGTTGGTCAACTTTCTCGAAGCCAAAAAGGAGCTGGCGGTAGGGCGGCTGGTGGCCGAGTATACGCGCGGGCCGGCTAAACATCGGCTCGAGGTCCGGCTGGTGCTTGAAGCGGTCGGGGCCACCGGTCAACGCCTGCGCAAGGAGATCCTGCTCGATGGCATCAAGCGTCCGTTGTCCGAAGTCATCGGGCATTTCAACGCGGTCATCTTTGTTCCGCAGATGGTGCAGATCATCGAGGGCGGGCCTGAAGAACGCCGCCGGTACCTGAACCTGGCGCTGGCGCAGACCGTCCCCGGTTATGCTCACGTTTTGAGCGAGTATGGGCAGGCCCTCACCCAGCGTAACGCCTTGCTCAAACTGCTCGGCGAGCGCGGCGGGGACCAGTCACAGTTGGATTTCTGGGACGAGGCTCTCACCCGGACCGGGGCGACCATTATTTTACGGCGCATTGAAGCGGTCCGCGAGATCGAGCAACTAGCTGCCCGTATTCACAAGGAACTGACACATGCGGCGGAAGTTCTCTGCATCCACTATCAGCCAGCATACGACCCCCTGCCTCCCGCGAATGGGCAGATCGTCATGCCCCTCAAAACCACCGTTCATCGAAATGGTTTCACCGAAGCGGATATTCGTCAGGGATTTTCACTGGCATTGGAAGCAAGCCGCCTCGAGGAGATTCGCCGCGGCATGACAATACTTGGCCCCCACCGGGATGAATTGCGCTTCCTCACCAACGGGATCGACCTGTCTGACTTTGGTTCGCGTGGACAGGTGCGAACCACGCTTTTGGCACTCAAGCTGGCAGAGATCGAGTGGATGAAAACCCGAACCGGCCAGTGGCCGGTACTTCTGCTGGATGAAGTCCTGGCAGAACTCGATACTCAGCGCCGTCTTGATCTGTTGGCTTATCTGGACAAGATCGAGCAGGCGCTCTTAACCACAACGGATTTGAAGTTGTTTTCTCCCGATTTCGTTGAAAAGGCTGAAAAGTGGGAAGTGTCTTCCGGGACAGTCAAAGCCCTGGGATCTGGAAAGGAAGGTTAGGATGTCAGTAAAACATGCTCAGGATGTGGAAGCACAGGTTGTCAAAGCGGGAGATAAAACCACGATCCAGGTACTGATATCCGCAGAGGAAGGCCCGAATTTTGCCTTGCGCCGTTTCGTGATGGAACCCGGTGGTGGGATGCCAAACCACACCAACACCGTGGAACACGAACAATATGTGCTGAAGGGTCATGCCAGTATAGGCATTGGCGCTGAGACTTTCGATGTCCGCATCGGCGATGTCGTTTTCATCCCCCAAGGCGTCCCGCATTGGTATCAGAACGTGGGGGAAGAGACTTTTGAATTCTTGTGCATCATCCCCAACAAGCCGGATGAGATCAAAATCGTAGACAAAGGCTGCTAACTTGGACTACGACGCCATCATTATCGGTTCCGGTGCCGGTGGGTTGACTACTGCTGTAGCGCTGGCGCAGGCAGGTAAAAAGGTGCTGGTGCTCGAACAGCACGACCGCCCAGGTGGGTGGACGCATTCCTTCACGCTCCAGGGCTATCGTTTCAGCCCGGGGGTGCATTATATCGGCGACCTGCAGGAGGGCGGCGGGCTGCGTGGTATTTACGACGGTCTTGGCGTTTCGCAGGATCTCACTTTCTGCGAACTTAACCCCAACGGCTATGACCATATCATTATCGGGGATAAACGCGTAGACTTTCCCAAAGGTAAAGACAATCTCATCGAACGGCTGAAAAGTCATTTTCCTCACGAAGCTAGAGCGATTGACGGATACTTCGCCGATCTGATGAATATGGTTGAATCCCTTTCACATATTGGGAACTTGAGTCATCCTTTGAGATCCGCCATGAGCGCACCTACCATCCTGAAGTGGATGCGTGCATCTGGCGCCGACCTCATTAACACCCATGTCAGCGACCTTGTTCTGCGCGGTGTGTTGGCAGGCCAGGCAGGTGACCATGGGCTACCCCCATCTCAGGTCTCGTCCTTCATGCAAGCCGGCATCACTTATCACTACCTGGATGGTGGCTATTATCCGCTCGGTGGTTCGTTTGCCATTCCGCGTGCCTTTGTCAAGGCGCTGAAACGCGCCGGCGGTGAGATCAGGCTTCAGTCGCGTGTGAAGCGGATCCTCATCGAAAGCAAACTGGTTCAAGGCGTGGAATTGGAGTCGGGAGAAGTGATCAACGCTAGCGTGGTTATCTCCAATGCCGACCCGGAAGCGACGTTCGGGCAGTTGATCGGCCGGGACAAGCTCTCATCAAAGCTTAAGCGCAAAGTGGATTCCATCAAATATTCCACTTCTTGCCTGAGCCTATTCTTCGCCACCGACATGGACTTGCGCGCCGCCGGGCTCGACTCGGGAAACTTCTGGTTCTATGATCATCCCGATTTGGACAAGATATACAGCGACGGTCTCACTGACGCGATGCTGCAGAACGAGACTCCCCCCGGGATGTTCCTAACCGTGACGACCCTGAAAGACCCATCGAAGATGCATTCCGGACACCACACCTGCGAGTCCTTTGCTTTCGTGGGCTACGACGCCTTCGAGAAGTGGGCACATACAAAATACGGAGAGCGCCCTGCCGACTATGCCGCCATGAAGGAAGACCTTTCCTGGCGCATGGTGCGCGGGCTGGAAAAACACATCCCCGGGCTGAGCCAGCACATCGTCTTTTCCAGCCTGGGGACGCCGCTGACCAATGAACACTATCTCAATGCCACCCGAGGCAATCTTTACGGCATCGAAAAAAGTCCCTCGCAGGTGGGACCATGGGCTTTCCAGCCGCGTACCGAATTCAGCGGCTTGTACCTGTGCGGTGCGAGCACGCTCAGCCACGGTGTGTCAGGCGTTACCGCCTCCGGGATTGACACTGCCAGAGCCGTGCTTAACTGTCGAAGGAGCGATATTTTGACTCAGAATGGCCCAACCCTTACGTTCTTGCCAGCGGAGGATGTCAGTCAGTGGCCTGAGGATTTAAAGAAAAAGATGGCACGCGGTGAAATGGCGAGGGAAGAGGACGAGAAAGAAATTTAACCACTTTTGGCCCTAGGGTTCTTGAGGTATTAATATATAACTTCGGAAGTCTCCAGGACTTCCGAAGTTTGGATTAAGGGGTTATTTTTCTAGAGTGGTTTCTTCGCCGGGACGCCCGGTTTACGTGGGTACTGGGGGGGTGTTGCCGCCACCTTGTCCACCACCACCAGAAAACGTTCGTCGGGCACTCCCGGCAAAGTGACCGGTAGCAGTTGCCGCGTGCGCCCGCCGAGCAGGCTGAGTGCTTTCTCGGCTTTGTGGGTCTCCGCCGGTCCACTCTGCCCTTTTTGCGCCAGCATCGCCCCGCCCACCACTACCAGCGGCAGCAGGTATTCAACCAGCACCGGCATGGAAGCTACCGCGCGTGCCACTGCCCAGTCGTAGGCTTCGCGGTGGGCGGGCATCTGTCCCACATCTTCGCCGCGCGCTGTGACCACTTCCGTGGCTTCCAGTTTCAATGTCTCCACCATGTGCTGGCAGAAATTGGCCTTCTTGCCCACCGATTCGACCAGCGTAAGCCGCATGGACGGGTACAGGATCTTGAGCGGGATGCCCGGAAAGCCCGCGCCGGTGCCGATGTCAATCAACCTGCGGGGGGGATTTTCCTTCCAGGCAAGAACGCACGAGAAGGAATCCAGAAAATGTTTAGTGCGTATCCCTTCCTCGTCGCGGATCGCAGTCAGGTTGAATTTCCCGTTCCAAAAGAGAAGTTCGCGCTCGAATGTCATCAAAGCCACCACCTGCCTCCCCGTCAGGTGGATGCCAAAGAGCTGCTCGGCCGCGTGGATGAGTTTCTCCATGGATAAAATTATACCCCTCTCCTTTTAGGAGAGGGGTTGGGTGGTTGGATGAGGATTACTTGCTGACCTGGGTCTTCTTCCTCTTTTGGCGCTTGACCAGGGCTACGATGCCCCAGACGATCAGCGCGATCGGGCCAAAGATCGTGATCAGGATTGGCAGGATCAGCAGGACCAGGTTGATCAGGAGGTTCACGAAACCTTGCCAGAACTTGATCAAGGTCTGGATGGCGTCGCGCGCCACGCCTTCGGGTTTCCATCCGCCGATCTCGATTGGCTGGATGGTCTCTTCGGCCACAAGGGTCACGTTGATCAGCGAGTAAGTCGAGGACTGCTCGTAATACTGCATCTGGCCTTTAATAGACTCGATCTGCCCGCGCACAGCCACGATCTGGTTGTACACGTCCAGCACATCTTGCGTCCTGGATGTGGTATTACTGTTGGGGTTATTCTTGGCGTCGTCCATGATCGCCTGTAGGTCCGCTTCGGCCATTTCCAGGTTGGTCAACTGGCTCTGCAGGTCCACATAAGAGGCGGTCACATCCTGGCCTGACCGGTTCTCGTTACGCACCTCGACCGCATCTGCCTTGATCTGGCCTAAGGCGTTATCCAGCAATTTCGCCGGGACTCGGATAGAAATGCTCCCTTCCGGGGCGGTTTGCCCGTTTTGGGTGGTGGTCTGGTACATATTCATCGAGATGACGAAGCCGCCCAGGCTGGTTGCCATCTGGTTAATGGCTTCCATCTTGGCTTGCGGGTCGGAGACAACGATGGTCAGGTCGGCGTTCATGATCACCAACCGGTCTTGGGCCGCAGGACTGCTGCCACTCGTAACTCCTGTTACTTTACTGGTGGAGTCATAACCGGCGTAGGCCTGGGTTGGCAGGGGAACAGCTTCATTGGACGGCACACCACTTCCATTTACTCCCGGGGAGTACAAATCCACCGACGGTGTGGCGGCGGCTCTTACACCACAGGCAGCCAATATCATGGAAAGGATAACAAAAACGAAAACGATTCTCTTCTTCATGGTGTTCTCCTCCTTCAAAAGGTTGAACAGATCAGGTTGCCTCATAGACGCCCGCCACGCAATAAAGGTTCCATTGATAAATAAAAAGGCATCAGCAGTTTTTTTGATTGCTGGTGCCTTTAGGAATACTTTTACCAGCCTCCCGAGAGGCGCTCAGCATGTCGGGGTGGCAGGCCCGCATCCAGAATCATCTTCTGTACCGAGGCGATATCGTATTCCACGCGGTGCGGCTCCCAGGTGTGTGCTTCCGGAGAAAAGATCGCGTAAGCGGCGCGGGCATCCCGGTCCCGCGGTTGTCCGACGGAACCGGGGTTGAAGATGGCGCGTTCCACCATTTGGTAAGGTTCTCCCGGCCGCGGCACCTCGATGGACATATCATCGGTTTTAGCGTGGAATTGGAACACGGCCTGAAAATGAGAATGACCCACAAAGCACCAGGGTGTGTCAAAGAAGCCAAGGTTGATACGTGCCACCAGCGTATTCATCACATATTCCCAGATCGGATCACGCGGGCTCCCGTGTGCCAGGGATACCTCGCCGCGCACAACTAGCTCGTCAGGTAGGGAGCTTAAAAATAACCT
>CAISEG010000002.1 GCA_903884265.1 uncultured Anaerolineales bacterium
CAATGCCGCGCCGGCGTCAATTGCGGCGTGGGCTTCCGCCCGCTGATTGGGAGAGACAGCGGGAATGTAAGTGCCAACTTCATTACCGGAATGGAGCTGAACGACCACCACATCTGCCTGTGCTTTGGCGGCGCTTATATCAGTGGTAATCTGATCAAGGTCAGCCCAGGCAACGCCGGGTTGGGAGGCGGTGGCGTTCCATGTATGGGTATCGAATCCGCCTGTTTCTTCCGGTACGTCCACGTAAGCCAGGAAGGCCAGGCGCAGGCCGTTACGTTCAAGGATGACTGGAGCGTGCGCCTCGGCAGCGTTTACCCCAGCGCCAACGCTAGCGATCCCGGACTGTGACAGGGTGCTGCGCGTGTCGAGCAGGCCCTGGCTGCCATAGTCCATAGCATGGTTGTTGGCCAGGCTGAGCACGTCGAATCCAGCCACCACCAGTGCCTGGGCGGTTTCTGGTGGAGCAGCAAAGGTGTAGCTTTTGGGCTGCCGCTCAGTTCTGGTAGTGATGGCACACTCCAGATTCCCAACGAGAAGATCCGCAGAATCTAGTACTGACTGGACTCCTGCAAACACGATCTCAGAACCGTGGGAATGAACCTGATCGCTGACCGTGCGCGCCAGCATAATATCTCCCACTGCCTCCAGGTTGACCCGCAGGCTGGGTGTGGGCGTGGACGTGAGCGTGGCAGTATCTGTGGGTGCAGGGGTTGCCGTTTCGGTGGGAGGCGAAGTGGGCGTTTCTGATGTGAAGATAGTCGGTGTGTCGCTAACCGGGAGGAACGGGGTGCGCGTGGCACTGGCCTCGGGGGGCATAGGGATGTTGGTAACGCCGACAGTTACGGGCCCCGCGCAGCCATTCAAAAATGCCGCCATGAGAAGGAAGCCCGGAAGGAAGCGATTAATTTTCATTAAGATTCTGGATCTCCAACTGCATTTTCCAGATGGCCTTCAACAATGGACCGCGCTGCTCGAAACCTGATTCGCCCAGGTCGCTGAGACCCAGAAAGACGCGACTCCGGCAGCGGCGCATGAGCCCGGTGACGAGGCGCGCCAGGGTTTGCTGATTGGCGGTCTGTTCATCTGCGTCGGTCCACGGCCGGTTCCGGTCCCACAAGCGACTGAGCACGTAGGGTTGGGTTAATGGCTGGAACAGGCGTTCCCACCAGCCGCCTGAGCCGGCATCCAGCCAGAACTGGACGGTTGCCGGTCGGTTCATCATCAGAAAAGTGTGCGCTGGGGCGAGCAGCACAGCTTCTGTCTCCTCGGCTTTCCACGCTTCGATATACTGGGCGGCGATAACACCGTCCTGGAGCATGCCGATGTATTCCTTACCTGTTGCTGCATTATTGGAGGTGTTTCCGGGTTTGTCATCCTGGACATTTATAATTACCGGCTCCATCGCCTGGCGAAATTTCTGCACCGATTCAATCTGGCTGGCAGCAGTGCGGGCGCCATCGTTGTTCCGGTGGAAGCCGAATCCTTTTTGTGACAGCACTTCGCCGAAAAGGCGGCGCAGGAATTGGTCAAGAGGATCGGGGACTGGCTGCTGGCGATACGCTTCGATCCATTCCCGCAAGGTTTCATACTGCTGGCCAAAGACAAATGTGATGCGCTCCTGAACTTCTGTCCGGATGGCAGCGAAACCTGAGAGAGAAATATCCCGAAGACGATAGACGATCTCAGTCAGCAATTGGGCGCGAACCAGGTCCATGTTTTCGATGGCATATAGAAGAGCGTACACGACGTCGAATTTTGTCGGGTGTACGTCCCAGCCCGGATGGGCCAGTTCTGCCAGGGTAAGCAGGCACGCGCTGGCCGGTTCATCCCGCAGTGAACGCGAAGGACGATGCGAACGCCAGGGGATTTCCATTTCTTCAAGACGGTTGCTGAGCGAGAAGCGCAGCGCGTCCGAGAGATAAGGAGCCAGCACAACGATCTCTGATGGCTGCAGATGTTCTACAGTGATAAGGTGCTGGATCTCCTCGGCCACCTGGTCCAGCATCTGTGGGTAGAAGCGGGTGGGGGTTTCAGTCGGTGGGAAGGTGAGGGCGGTCAGGCTTTCAGGATTAATGCGGTTCGGTTGACCAGGCATAAGTTTTGATGCAAAGGCTGCCTCCAATACCTGGATTTCTGGAGTGGTAACGAATGACTCGTTCAATTCTGCATGGGCTTCGCACCGCTCCGCCAGCCGGCGGGCAGAGTCAGGGTCCGCGCCCAGGAACCTTCTATAGCCACCATCTGTATCAAAAATAACCAAAGCCGAGTCGAAATCCGGCAGCCACTCCATAAGCAGATCATGCGTCACGGGAATATCTTCTTCAATGTTGTCGCAGATCAGGTGGCGGTACTGTTGCGTGAGATATGCATGGCATTCTGGCGTGTGCCAGAGAATGTTCCAGAAGATATCCAATTGCAAGGAGAAGTCCAGCAGGTTGTGCTCGAGACAGAGCTGGCGGAAGCGATTGGCACTTTCCTGCGCGTCGGCGTAGATGCGCCGCTGACCCGGGTCTCCAATCCAGGCGGTGGACAATCTCTCCACGATTTCGATATGCGGAAACCCCACCGAGGCGGCCTTGTTCAGATTATCCAGCACCTGGCTGTACAGCCGGTTGCGGTCGATCGTGACCGAAGCAAAAAAGCCCTCGTCCAAAAGAGGGCGGACAAGGCGCGCCATGTAATACTGCGCAGTTTCCAGAGTCAAGAAGACAGGCGGCTGATCCGGGTGAGTAAAACCAGCAGCCTCGCCCACCAGCGGCCAGAACAGGTCCACCATGCGGCGCGCCAACCCGCCGACTGTAGCAAGTGCAACCTGTCCCCCAGGACCGATATCGGGGCCGAGCAAGGCTGTACCATACGGGGCTTGCAAGGTGCGCTGAGGGGTTAATACGAGAATGGAATCGGCTGACAGACCCGATGCCAGGAGCGCAAATAGGTGTTCCACGCCGACTGTCGTTTTGCCACAGCCGGCAGGTCCGGAAAGGAACGTTTTCGCATTGTGCGGGATTCTGAGGATCTCGCGTTGTGCAGTGTTGAGCTTCACAGGTCAAGATTATCGGAAAGCAGGAGATTTGTCAACCAGATAAAGAACGTTGTTTTTTGGTATTACCGATGTAATGTAAATAATCATGGTAGAATTTAATATCACAATTATGAAGCTAAATAATAAAAGAGGCTCAAATGAATTTGATAACCCGCATTTTCCATGCAATGACGCAAGTTCATCCCCCCCACACGTTGATGGTCCACTTTCCAATTGCTCTGACCGGAGCGGCCTTGTTCTTTATTCTTCTAGCCATCTGGAAGCGGAGCAAAATCCTGGAGCAGGTTGCCTTTGCAAATATCTCACTAGCAGCCGCGAGCACAATTGTCGCCGCGATTTTCGGCATACGCGATAATCTCGTGTTCTATGGCGGAATTGCCCCCAATCACATTGCGAAGATTATCTTGGCGAGCATGCTTTTCATTCTCACAACTGTCACAGCGATCGCACGCTGGCGAAACAAGGACCTTTTTTATACAAAGTCTACTAAAACCCTATATGTGGCGGCATTTTTTGTGAATTTTGCCATCGCGGTCGTGTTGGGGTTCCTGGGCGGGATCATTGTGTTTGGATTCTAATGCTCTGAAATCTGGTCGTCGATGGTCTCAGGTTAAAAATTACGGGGCCTTCCACGATGGTGTTAAATCAACAAGTGCAGCTGATATCTGTTAAAAAGAGAAATGTATGAACCCCAATAAAAAAGCATTATTATCTTTTGGTTCCTTTTTCCTGGTATTTCTGACCATTGCTTGCTCCTGCGGTTCGTTCATCCCTTCAGGCAGCGGAACACCATCAAGCTCTTCAACCAGCAGCAGCACCCAGGCAGCAAATGGATCAGCAGCGCCAAGCGCCACCCCAGTATCGATCCAATCAGGGTCTCCATTTATTGAGCAAATCAGTGATCAAACCAATGTCCCGGCAGGCGCAAGTGGCACAACCATTGCAGCCTGTCCGGCAGACAGCATGATGCTTAGCGGGGGGTTCGCCTCCGGTGAAGGGATCAAGATCACGAAAACCATGCCTGACCCAGCCGGCTGGCTTGTTACCGGGCTGAACGATAGCGCCGACGCACTTCCTCTCACTGCTTACGCCTATTGCTTGCACAATGCCACCGGGAGCATGCGGGTGGTATCGGTCGACATTCCTGTGAGCGGCGCGCCCTTCGCCAGGTGCCAGAATGGTGAGATCATAACCGGTGGAGGGTATGCCTTCGATACGGACAGCCTGGAGGTATACATCAGCACACCGATCGGGGATTCAACCGACCCCAGTAATGCATGGTCCGTGACAGCAAGGAGCCAGCAGAGCGCAGACGAGCCGATCAGCGTCTATGCACTCTGCCTGTCGGCGAGTAACCTGACCAGCACGCTGGCCAGGGATGAAAAGGTAAATTATGGTCCCGATACGAATTCCTTGAACTTTACGATCGCCTGCCCGGTCGGGGCCGTGATGACGGTGGGCGGCTATGAAGGGACAGGCGCCTACGTAAGCCGGATCAACTCCACGGATGCGGGCCTATGGGAAGACCAGGTCCAGAGGAAAAACTATTTCGATGGAAGCCTAGATCACGCAGTGTGTCTCAACCTACCGTAAACGTGTAAACCAAAACAATCAGAGTGTTTGCATCAGGATTTTATCAAGTACCAACACCTGGAAACCCCTGCCAAGCAACCACCCAAACCCCGAGTTTGTGAAAAACCTATAACAATTCACTGCCAGCCGTTGACATGCTTACGTCTCGCATGTATAATATTGTCCGGTTCTGCCCCGGCAGGTAGCCGGGGCGTCGATTTGTATCCCGGCTTCCCCGCTGACCGGCGTAGGGGTTCCCCAAAAAAGCTGCAATTGGCTTTTGATCCGGATCCGTACCGCAGGTACAGCGGCGAAGCGAAGACCAGGAGTAAAAGATGAAGTACGCAATTGTGGAAAGCGGCGGCAAGCAATTCCGAGCTGTCGAAGGCGGCACCATCGAAGTGGACCGCCTGCCGGTCGAACCCGGCACGAAAATCAAGCTTGAACAGGTTTTACTGCTGGCGGATGGGGAGAACATCACCGTCGGCACACCCCTCATCAAGAATACCCCGATATGGACCACAGTGGTCGAGCATTTCAGAGGGCCGAAGGTGAATATCTTCAACTACAGCCCGAAGAAGCGCATTCGTGTCAAGATCGGCCACCGGCAGAACTATTCACGTCTGCTAGTAGAGCAGATTGGCGGCTCCGAATTCGTGAAGAAGGAACCCGTCAAGGTGGAAAAGGCTGTGGAAGTCGAGGCTGAAACAGCGGCTCCGAAGCGGAGAACCGCATCAAAAGAGAAGGCCGTGACACCCGCCCCTAAGGCGAAAGCGGAGAAGCCTGCAAAAGACGAAACCAAGGCTGAGGCGGCCGCCTCGAAAGCTAAAACGTCCCCGAAGGGGAAGAAACCGGCCGCTAAGGTAACGACCAAACCGGCTGCCAAGAAGGCGACTGCTGCCTCACGTGGTAAAACCGGGACTACAAAGGCCGAACCGAAAACTTCCCCAAAGGGGAAAGCGGCTCCCAAAAAGCCTGCGGCGAAATAGTAAAAGAGTGAGGTTGTTATGGCACACAAAAAAGGTGGCGGATCAGTCCGCAACGGAAGAGACTCGAATGCCCAACGCCTGGGCGTGAAGAAATATGCCGGCGAACATGTCCTTTCTGGCAACATTATCGTGCGCCAGCGCGGTACACACATCAAGCCAGGTCTGAACGTAGACGTGGGCAAGGACGATACCATTTTCGCCACGATCGACGGTCTGGTTGTCTACGATGTCGTCAAGGGGCGAAAGCGCGTTAATGTAATGCCGGCCGAAGAAAAGTAACCGGAGAAAGGAATTTGAAATGAAACAGGGTATACATCCTACATACTATCCGGATGCCAAGGTGACCTGCGCCTCGTGCGGCACCACCTGGACGACCGGTTCCACCAAGCCAGAGATCCGCGTAGAGATCTGCTCGAATTGCCATCCATTCTTCTCCGGCGAACAAGCTCGTATCGTGGATATTGAAGGCCAGGTGGATCGCTTCTATAAGAAGCTGCAGGTCCGCCAGACTTATGTTGAAGAGAAGAAGTCTCGCGCTGAGTCGAAAGTATCTCCCAAGCGGCCGATCGCGGAACTGGAATTAACTGCCCGACCCGTTGCCGCATTGGAAAAAGCCGGCATCAAGGAAGTCGGTCAATTCATTGCCAAACTTCGCGAGGGCGAGGATGCCGTGCTGGCAATTGAGGGCTTTGGCCGCAAGTCGCTGATCGATATGAAGAAGAAGCTGCGGTCTCTCGGCTATGAACTACCCGAAACCGCGGAAACTCCCGCTGCTTAGGGCTTGTCGAAAACCGATAATCAGGTAAACTTAACAGGCAGATGCACCCCGCATCTGCCTGTTTGATTATTTCTTTTTCCCCCCTCGCCTTTCCCCGTCTGGAATGGGTTGGAGGGTTTGGCAGCAAAGGAGATTATGACATACCAACTCCCCGGTTCGGTGGAAGTCATTTGCGGTTCGATGTTCAGCGGCAAGACAGACGAGCTGATCCGCCGTCTTCGCCGCGCAACGATTGCCCGCCAACACGTACAGGTCTTCAAGCCTGCCATCGATATCCGCTATGCTGTCGAGAAAGTCACGTCCCATGCCGGGAGCGATTATGCCGCCATTCCGGTCGAAAAAGCCGCGGACATCCGGAAGCGACTGGACAAGCTGGCCACTGTTGTGGCCATTGACGAGGCCCAGTTCTTCGACGACGAGATCATTCAAGTTGTCGAAGAATTAGCAGCGAAAAAGATCCGCATCATCGTGGCGGGGTTGGATACAGACTTTCGCGGCGAACCATTTGGTCCGATGCCAGAGCTGATGGCGCGTGCCGAGCACGTGGATAAGATTCAGGCCATCTGTATGGTTTGCGGCGAACCGGCCAGCCGCACCCAGCGCCTGGTCAACGGAAAACCGGCCCGATATGACGACCCGGTGGTCATCGTCGGTGCGGCGGAAATGTATGAAGCGCGCTGCCGGGCGCACCACGAAGTCCCCCGATAGGGGGCGAAGGATACACTATTTCTGAAAACCCACTTTTACCCTTTAACATCCTTCCCACCAGGGAATCCAGTATTGAACGGAGACCAAATGCAGGACTATCACAACTTCATCGCTGAAATTTTAATCGACGAACAAAGCATCCAGACCCGCATCAAAGAGCTTGGGGAGGAGATCAGCCGCGATTATAAAACGAAAAACCTGCTGCTCATCTGCATCCTGCGCGGGGGGATCGTCTTCCTGGTAGACTTGATGCGCCATATCACGGTCCCGACGCAATTGGACTTCATGGCAGTTTCATCCTACGGGGCTGGGGCGCGCCAATCAGGTGGAAGCGTCCGTCTTTCGCTTGACCTGAAAACCGATATTCGCAATAAGGACGTTCTATTAGTAGAAGATATCGTGGATAGCGGCAACACAATCGCCTACGTCCTGGAGTTCCTGCAAACCCGCCAGCCTCGCAGCCTCAAAGTCTGCACCTTGTTGGACAAGGAAGAGCGTCGCGAGACGCCCGTCCCAATCCACTACCGCGGTTTCAGCATACCGAACAAGTTTGTCTTTGGCTACGGACTCGACCTCGACGAGTATTACCGAAACCTGCCTTTCATCGCAGTCGTTGATCTTAAGAAATACCAGCCGCCAGCCTGATGGGAGTAGCAATGCAAGATTATCGTGAATTTATTGACGAAGTACTCGTAGACGAAAAGACCATCGCGAATCGTGTAGCTGAGCTTGGTGAGAAGATCAGCCATGATTATGCCGGTCAGGAACTGCTGGTCGTCTGCCTGTTGCGAGGCGGGCTGACATTTACCGCCGACTTGACCCGTCACTTTACCATCCCTCATACCCTAGACTGCATGTCCCTCTCTTCTTATGGTGTAGGGAACTATGCCTCCAGCGGAAATGTACGCGTTAATCTCGATCTTATGACCAACATCGAAGGATTAAACGTTCTGCTCGTTGAAGATATCGTTGATAGCGGGCGCACGCTGGCGCACGTCCTGCAAATGCTGAAAACGCGCGAACCGAAGAGCCTGAAAGTCTGCGTGTTGCTGGATAAAAAATACCGCCGGGAAGTACCTGTAGAGGTGGATTACGTTGGCTTCGACGTACCTGACAGGTACGTCTTTGGCTACGGCATTGATGTTGACGAACACTACCGCCACCTGCCCTTCATTGCCTCGGCTGATATGAAGAAGTTGAAGAAAGCGCCTTGATCCGATCAGGAGGGGAGTATGGCGGGAGGAGATGACAGATCGTATGCCGGCCGCTGGGTTGCCCGTCTGCGCGGCCGGGTCATTGCCCAGGGTGGTACGCCCAAACAAGCTCGCCGCGCAGCTCAGTCCCGTTACAAGGAAAAGCCTGAGATCGTATTTATGCCTACCAATTTTCCGCTTCCTTTCCCCCCGATTTTGGATTCAATCTGTGCGGCTCTACCGGGCAGCCTGACCGTTTACCTGGTGGGCGGAGCGATACGGGACGTCCTGCTTGGCCGACTTATCCGTGACCTGGACTTTGTGCTCGAGCGGGATGCTATTAAAACCGCACGGCAGGTAGCCAACCGCCTAAAAGCAGACTTCTATATACTCGATCCTGAGCGAGATACCGGGCGGGTCATCCTGACCAACGCGGACGGGACTCGCACGCTGATGGACTTCGCTGCTTTCCGCGGTCAGGACCTGGAAGCGGATATCGTCGGGCGTGATTTCACCCTGAATGCGATCGCTTTCAACCTTGTCGACAAAACGATCCATGATCCTCTCGGTGGGATAATGGATTTGAAAGAGAAGCGATTGCGCGCTTGTTCCCCATCGACCTTTACAGATGATCCGGTACGGATCCTGCGTGGAATCCGGCTGGCAGCAAATTTCGGTTTTCACATCCTACCCGAGACACGGAAAGCAATGAAAGAAGCTGTTGGTTTGCTGGGCAATATTTCTGCGGAGCGAATGCGGGATGAATTATTCCGCATTCTCGGCGGGGCCCAGCCCGCAGCCTGTTTGCGCGCTCTCGACTTGCTGGGCGCGTTGGACCAGTTCCTACCCGAGCTCTCAGCTCTGAAAGGTGCGGATCAGACCGCACCGCATGTCCACAATGTTTGGGAACATACGCTGGCGACCGTGGGCTACCTGGATTCAGTATTCGCTGCTCTGGCGCCGGACTATAACCCCGACAAAGCCTCCGACATGCTCAATGGACTGATGGTGCTGCGGATTGGTCGTTATCGCCAACAGATCGGGAGGATATTCGACGCTCCGTTGACTGCCGACCGTTCCCTGCGCAGTTTACTTTTCATGGCAGCGCTCTACCACGATGTAGCCAAACCTCAAACAAAAAAAGCGGACGAAGAAGGGCAGCTGCGCTTCTGGGAGCATGATCAACAAGGCGCGGAGGTCATGGCTGGCCGGGCGCACCTCCTGGCGATGAGCAACGAAGAAACCACCCGCCTGGAGACGGTTGTCCGCAATCACATGCGAATCCTTTTCCATACCAAACGGCTGGTGCGGGAAGGCAAACCACCTTCGCGTCGTGCCGTTTACCGGTTTTTTCGCGATACCGGCCCGGCGGGTGTGGATATTTGCCTGCTGGCGCTGGCAGATATGCGGGCTACCTATGAGCAAACCCTGCTGCAGGATACATGGGCTGCCGCTCTGGAGGTTGTATGCCTGATGCTGGAGAACTGGTTTGAGAAACCAGCCGAGTCCATTGCCCCGCCTGTGTTGGTCAATGGCGATGACCTGATGCGCGAGCTGAAACTACAGCCTGGCAAAAAGATTGGAGAGATTCTTGAAGCCATCCGCGAAGCCCAGGCGATGGGTGAAATATCAACCCGAGACCAAGCGCTGGAAATGGCCCGAGAGAACCTAAAAGACCATATTTAACACGACGGACACGAAGGGGCACGAGGTATCCTTCAGGTACGAACCAGCATACCACTAGCGGAGGAAATATGAACATCGTTGTTTTTGACCTAGAGACGCAGAACCTATTCGCGGATGTCGGTGGGAGAAATAACATCGGCGCGCTCAAAGTCTCGTGCGGAGTTACATGGTCCTCGGTGCGGAACGATTTCACCGTATATTGGGAGAAGGATGTCCTGGCGCTTGTCGCAGAGTTAAAGTCTGCTAGCCGGGTGATCGGCTTTAATGTCAAAGGTTTTGACTATGAAGTCCTGCGTCCCTACGCACCCAACGAACGCCTTCAGTTCTTACCTACCCTTGATATCATGGACGACCTGTTCCATACGCTCAGTTTCCGCGTCAGTCTGGACGCAGTGGCGCGTGCCACCCTGGGCGACACAAAATCTGCCTCCGGTCTCCAGGCGGTCGAGTGGTGGCGCGCCGGCGAATTGGAAAAGCTGGTCGAGTATTGCAAAGTAGACGTGGATGTGACCCACCGGATCTACGATTTCGGCTGCGAGAATGGGTTCGTGCATTACATGACCCGCCTGGGTAGCAAGCAGAAAGTAAAGGTGAATTGGAAATGTTAAAAATAACTCTGAACGGCTTCGAGCTTGCCTACGAACGCCGCGGACATAGAATGCCGCTGGTGCTGGTCCATGGTTATCCACTCGACCATACCATCTGGGAACAAATCGTTCCGCTGCTTGAAAATGACTTTGACCTTATCCTGCCTGATCTGCGAGGCTTCGGCGAATCCGGTACAACCCGGACTCCTTATCAGCTTTCCGAGATGGCTGCGGACCTCGCCGCTCTTTTAGATGTTTTGAAGGTTAATAAAACCGCGCTTGCAGGTCATTCAATGGGTGGATACGTTTCGCTTGCCTTTGCGCGTGCCTATCCAGAGCGCCTGCTGGGCCTGGGATTGGTCGCATCGCAAGCCCTAGCAGATACCCCCGAGAAGAAAGTTGGGCGTGCCCAAGAAGCTGAGAATGTCCTTGCCCATGGGGTTGGGGATGTGGCTGAAGGCATGTCAGTCAAGCTAACAACAGACCCCGTTTTGCAAACCGGGCTGAAAGAACTCATGCTGAGGCAACGCCCGGAAGGTGTGGCCGGGGCGTTGTTGGCGATAGCCGGGCGCCTGGATTCAACTGACATTCTCCCCATATTAGATTTTCCGGTGGCGATCATCCACGGGATGGCGGACAAGATCATCCCCAATGAGCGCGCCCGGGAGGTGAAGGCGGTGGTAAAGAAAGGTTATCTGGTTGAGATCGAAGGGGCGGGACACATGCCGATGATGGAAACGCCGCAAGCCACCGCGGAGGCGCTAAAAACATTGCTGGGAAGATGAAAGACTGTGTAAAAGTGAGGCAAGATTTCATCTATCCACACCAACTGGGATAAACTTAAAACGGAGACCTCTAAATTTCGAGGTCTCCGTGATGACAACAAGCTTTATGGATGGTTTTATTGATGGAATTATTCCGCAACTTTTCCAACAATGGCAGTTTCTTCCAGAACCGGTTCATAGAAGCATCGGCAGCCATCTTCGTGCGAACAGCCTTCGTGAGGTAGGTGGGGCACCTGGTCCTTTGGATAGGTTTTCAACAACTCATAACAATGCGGGCAGGCATCATGCGCTATGGTAATGCGGATTGCCCGAATGCGTGGATTGGCTTGCATGCGTTTAAGAGCCACCGTAGTCGCGGAGAATTCGCCCAAGTCAGCATTGCAATTGACGCAACTCAGAGCGTTATCGGGGGAAGAAGCATTGCATTTGGAACAGGTTTGCATGGCAGAACTCCAATGACTCTTTGTTATTGATAGTATACCCGGTAAGGAACCGTCCTGATTTTACCGCTTCTTGAATAAAAAGGTGAATATTACCGTAACAAAAAGGTTGAAAATAACAGGATTTTGGTAAAGGTAGTTACGCAGTACCAGCATGGACAAATAAAAAAGCGCAGGCTGAAGCCTGCGTTGGAATTCCTCGAATACTTACCTAAGAGGAGAGAGGAGCAGTTTGCGGGGTAAATTGTTTGCCATTGTTCATATCGGAACGGCGGGTTAATTTATTCAGGTGGGCAATTAATACACCGCTGGGTACAGGTTTGACAAGGTAATCGTCAGCGCCTGCATCGAGGGCACTTGCGACCAAGCCAGGGCTGTCGAGCGCTGACAATATCAGGATGGGGACAGCACTTATCTTTCGTATTTGAGCGCACACCTGCCAGCCGTCCATACCGGGCATCATCAGGTCGAGGATGATCACATCCGGAATATCTTTGCGGGTAATCGCGACGCCGTCTTCGCCAGTATTGGCTGTAAGAACATCAAACCCATGCGTTTTTAACAGCAGGGTTAGCAATTCAGTCATGGCTGGATCATCGTCAATTGCAAGCAGTTTTAGGTTCATAACGGTCACCATTAATGCTTGTATTATCATTCATTGGGCTCAGTCTGTGCTTTGCAAATGCTATACAATAAGGGACCGTTATTCGTCAGGAAGGTGTTTCGCGATCCATCCATTCTCTTTCTTGGT
Organism: uncultured Anaerolineales bacterium; assembly: GCA_903884265.1. Classification (GTDB taxonomy): domain Bacteria; phylum Chloroflexota; class Anaerolineae; order Anaerolineales; family Villigracilaceae; genus UBA877. The sequence continues at coordinate 12,533 of CAISEG010000002.1, forward strand.
GATTCCCATAGAAACCTTGGGATTGGAAGCAGTGGGATAACATAGTTTGTGGTAAACTTTCCGATTGTGTGTTTGTATAAAAAAACTGGTTTAATTGTCTTGCGTTCGTGGTCGACTCGAATGTAGACATCATATTTCATCTGTAGGAGGCCAAAATGGCTAACAGTAAGAAATGGGTTTATCTTTTTGAAGAGGTTGCTGAAGCTGAAAAGTATGCCAGATCATGGGAGGGCGTGCGCGGCTTGCTGGGTGGTAAAGGTTCCGGCCTGGCGGATATGACCCGAGCCGGGGTGCCTGTGCCGCCCGGTTTCACCGTTACAACCGAAGCCTGCAATGAATTCCGCAAGACCGGTAAATTCCCCGAAGGCCAGTGGGACCAGATGCTGGCAGCTCTCAAGGTTGTTGAGAAGCAGGCCGGTAAGAAGTTCGGTGATCCATTGAATCCCTTGCTGGTATCCTGCCGTTCCGGAGCCAAGTTCTCCATGCCCGGCATGATGAACACCATCCTAAACATCGGCTTGAACGACAAGGTAGTGGACGGTATGGTCAAGCTGACAAGTAACCCCCGCTTTGTCTATGATTCCTATCGGCGTTTGATCGAGATGTTTGGAACCACTGTTTTCAATCTCGATGACGAGGTTTTCGAACACCCCATGGAAGAATACAAGGCCAAAAAAGGATACAAGCTCGATACCGAAATGACTGCCGATGACTGGAAAGCCCTGGTGGTTGAATACAAAGGACTCCATAAGCAGCATACCGGTGTGGAATTTCCTCAGGACGTTCTTGCCCAGCTCGAATTGGCCACCAAGGCAGTATTCGAATCGTGGAATGGCAAGAAGGCCGTGGATTACCGCAAGGCGACCAACATCTCCGACGACCTCGGCACAGCAGTCAATATCGTGACCATGGTCTTTGGGAACATGGGCGATGACTCCGGTACGGGGGTGGCTTTCACCCGCAATCCATCCACCGGCGTTAAAAAGATGATGGGCGAGTACCTGCTCAATGCGCAGGGCGAAGACGTGGTGGCTGGTATCCGCAACGCTGACCCGATCGAGCACCTCGGAACCAAGATGCCCGAAGCCTATAAACAATTTATGGAAATCACTGCCAAGTTAGAGAAGCATTACAAGGATATGCAGGATGTCGAGTTCACCATCGAGCGCGGCAAACTGTGGATGCTCCAGACCCGTAATGCCAAGCGCACAGCGAAGGCAGCCATCAAGATCGCCATGGATATGGCAAATGAGGGGTTGATCTCGAAAGAAGATGCAGTCTTGCGCGTTTCCCCTTCGGACGTGGATACACTGCTCCACCCGCAGTTTGTCGTAGTGGCTTTGAAAGCCGCCGAAAAATCGGGTGCATACTATGTAAAGGGTATTAATGCATCCCCGGGTGCTGCGGTTGGCCAGGTATATTTTGACGCCAACAAGGCTGAGCAAATGGCCAAGGAAGAAAAGCAAAAGACCATCATGGTTCGCCCGTTCACCAAGCCAGATGATGTACACGGCATGATTGCCTCCCAAGGCGTATTGACCAGCGAAGGTGGGGCCTCCTCGCACGCTGCGGTTGTCGCTCGACAGTTTGGCATCCCCTGCGTGGTTGGTGCTTCGATGATCAAAATCGACCTTGAGAATCGTATCATGGATGTGAATGGCAGAATTGTCAAGGAAGGCGATTGGATATCGGTGGATGGCACAACCGGCCAGGTCTATGTTGGCAAGATACCAACTGTCGAGGCCAATATCGAAGAAGAGACGGAACTGCTGACTCTACTCGGTTGGGCAGATGAACTCGCGGCTCAAAAAGATATCCGCCTCCTGCCAGATGGACGTAAAGCCCCCGGCTTGCAGGTCTGGGCCAATGCGGACTATCCCAAGGATGCCAGGCGCGCCCGTGCGTATGGTGCCAAAGGCATCGGCCTGTGCCGTACCGAGCACATGTTCTTTGAGACCGAACGCCTTCCCATTGTCCAGAAGATGATCCTGGCCGAAACCAGCGAGGAGCGCACCGGCTATTTGAACCAGCTCCTTCCAACCCAGCGCAAGGATTTTGATGGCTTGTTTGAAGCGATGGACGGGTACCCGGTTATTATCCGCCTGATCGATCCGCCTTTGCACGAGTTCATGCCCGACGAAGAGAAACTCTTCGAAGAAGTGGTCACCATGCGCGTAAAGGGTGAGACCAAAGGGTTGAAGGAAAAAGAAGACCTGCTGGTTTCCATTAAGAGTTTACACGAATCCAACCCGATGATGGGCTTGCGCGGCGTCCGTTTGAGCATTGCCATGCCCGAGATCGTTGAGATGCAGGTGCGCGCCATTTTCGAAGCTGCCGCAGACTGCACCAAACGCGGCATTGTGGTCAGACCTGAGGTCATGATCCCCTTAACTGGAACAGTCAAAGAACTGGAATGGATCCAGCCACGTCTTGTCCGCATCGCCAAAGCTGTCACAGAAGAAAAGAAAGTGGATCTCCATTACAAATTCGGTACAATGATCGAGATCCCGCGCGCGGCAGTCACTGCCGGAGAGATCGCCAAGCTGGCTGAATTCTTCTCCTTTGGTACCAACGACCTGACCCAGATGACCTTCGGTTACTCACGCGACGACGCCGAGCGCAATTTCTTGGTGACTTACGTGGCTGCAGGTATTCTGCCCAAGAACCCATTCCAGACCCTGGACCGGGAAGGAGTTGGCAAGCTGATGCAGATGGCCATCAACGATGGCCGCAAGACCCGTCCTGAGCTGGAAGTCGGCATTTGCGGCGAACATGGCGGCGACCCCGATTCGATCGAGTGGTGCCACATGATCGGCAATAACTATGTTTCTTGCTCACCCTTCCGTGTCCCAATCGCCCGCCTGGCCGCGGCGCACTCGGCGCTGAAGTACAGCGGCAAGAAGATCACCGAAGACAAGTAATCAAATCCAAATTTGATCATAAAAGCTCGACGAATATTCGTCGAGCTTTTATTTGTTAGGCAAGCGAAGTTTGCTGGAATTAAAGTGTATACGCGTCTTCCCCGAATTCGCCTTCGTCCAGACCCCTGACTTCGACCTCGTCGGGTACACGAATCGGCATAAAGCGATTCTGGATCTTCAAGATCAACCAGGTGACCCCGAAAGCGTAAACGATAACAATCAGAGCTGCCAGAAGTTGTATACCAAACTGGCGCACATTGCCCTCGATCAAACCGCTGACGCCGTTAACTGCACTGGCTGCAAAGACGCCGACCAGGATTGTTCCAAGTGTTCCGCCGACCCCATGACAGGCCCACACGTCGAGAGCATCATCCCAGCCCCACTTGGCGCGTAATTGGATGGCTCCGTAACAGACGAAGCCGGTGATCACTCCGATAACCGCCGCAGCCCAAGGTTGGACATAACCGGCTGCTGGTGTGATGGATACCAGACCCGCAACCGCCCCGGTCATCGCACCGGTCATGCTGGGTCTACCTTCTTGTGTCCAGGAAATCAAAAGCCAGGTGACCATTGCCAACGATGCGGAAATATCCGTATTGACGAAGGCGATCGAGGCCAGGCCATTGGCTGCCAGGGCGCTACCGCCGTTGAATCCAAACCAACCGAACCAGAGCAAGCCAGCACCTAGGGCGACGTAAGTGATATTATGGGGCAGTACTTTTTCTTTAGGCAAGAGTTTGCGTTTCCCAACGATAAAGACTGATGCCAAGGCCGCATACCCGGCGCTCATATGAACGACGATCCCGCCGGCGAAATCAACCACACCAAGCTTGGCGAGCCAGCCTCCACCCCAGGTCCAGTGAGCGAGCGGCAAGTAAACGAGGATGCTCCAAAAGACCAGGAAGATCATATAGCTTTTGAAAGTGACCCGGTCTGCAAATGCTCCGGTGATCAGCGCCGGTGTAATAATGGCAAACATCTCCTGAAAAATAAAATAGGCCAGGAAGGGAATTTTCTGCGTTACACCAGCAACAACCCCCGGGTCAAACCCAACCCCGTTTAAGGCAAAATAGCGCAAGTCCCCGATTATGCCTCCCAGGGATTTACCGAATGCCAAGCTGAAGCCGCCAAATACCCAGATTATCGTGACGATACCCATCGATATGAAACTCTGCATCATAATAGACAACACATTCTTTCTACGGACCAGCCCTCCATAGAAAAACGCAAGTCCGGGTGTCATGATAAATACGAGGGCTGCGCTGATGAGAACCAGCGCAGTGGCAGCAGGATCGATGTTTTGCATTATTTTCTCCTTTTAAGAAGTTTAGAATCGCAACATCATTCTACGTTAGTGGATTCTTTCGCACATCCACAAAGAAGGGTATCGTCCCTACCTGATTTCAGGTATGACGAGCTTTCTGTTTTTCCCCCCTTGTGCTAATATAGGCGTCAATGAGAATTAAGATTCTCCTGGCTGAAGATCATAAAATTGTCCGTGAAGGAACACGCCAGCTATTGGAACAGTCCCCTGATATGGAAGTCGTAGGCGAAGCTTCCGATGGGGTGGAAGCTGTCAAGTTGGCAGGTGACCTACATCCGAATGTCATCGTGATGGATGTACGCTTGCCGCACTTGAATGGCATCGAGGCAACCCGGGCGATAACTGCCCGCTTTCCGGAAATCCGTGTTTTGATACTTTCAGCCTATGATGATGACAGTTATGTCTTTCCACTTCTCGAGGCCGGAGCCAGTGGGTACCTGCTTAAAACAGCCAGTGGATCGGAACTGGCTGAGGCCATCCGCCTGGTCCATTCGGGGCAAAAAGCACTCGCCTCTCGAATCACCGAAAAGATCCTGAACAGGCTTGGTGGTCGTGGCACCTACCGGTCTGCAGACATGCCGGAAGGGTTGACCGAACGCGAGATGGAGGTCTTGCATGCTGCGGCGCATGGCCAACCTAATAAATTGATTGCTAGTGCATTGGAGATCAGTCCTCAAACAGTTCAGGTCCATTTACGTAACATCTTTGCCAAGCTCGGTGTTGGCAGTCGTTCGGAAGCGGTGGCATATGCCATCCGCCATGGGTGGATCACTCTCGAGGCTAGCGATGAGTGAAACCATGGATGGTTTGGATACTGCCCCGGAGAGGCAAGAGCAATTGACTAGGCGAAGTTCCACAATCCGTCGTCAATTAATTCTGGCTTCTCTTTTTCCCCTGGCCTTTTTCGGCCTGCTCTCCATCCTTGTTACATCCGTGGCTTTATATCAGGTTACCCTTCGGTTGGCTCTGCAAGGGAGCACAGCAGAGGTTCGCTCAGCCGCGGATGATCTGGCGAAAATTACCGCTGGTCAGACCTTCCCTTCCAGTAAGGATATCCTTGATATATTACATTCGTTGGCAATTGATAATGGAAGCCGTCTTTATATGGTGGATGAGAATGGGGAACTGCTTTCCGGGTCAAACCCCAAGCTGATGAGCCTTCCCCTGAGCAACGGAGAGTTGCAGGCATTCCTCCGGCTAGGGAAACCTGCCAGCCGGCTGATGGTCTCCTCTGCCTCCGGAGATGAAGCGATCGTTTCATTTGCCTCTTTGCCTGACGATAACGGGGGAGTAGTTCTCGAAGAACCTTGGACAGCCATCCTGGCTCAGGCATCTTATTATCAATTGGTTCTGGCAGGATTACTGGCGCTGGGTACGGTTTTCTCTCTTTATATGCTCTCTCTCAGTATCGGCCGAGTGATCCGTCCGATCGCAGAATTGGCTGACAGTGCTATTCGGGCTGTTCCGGGCAGTGTTTTTCACCCTTTGACGGAACAGGGGCCGGTGGAACTGCAAGATTTGATCAAAGCCTTCAATCAAATGGTTATTCGTCTGGCAGAACAACAGGAAACTTTGCGGCAGTATTCCCATAAGGCTTTGCTTAGCCAGGAAGAGGAACGTCAGCGTCTTTCCCATGAACTGCACGATGGGACAGTACAGGACCTGGTCGGGTTGGTGCAGCGTGTCGAGCTATGTCGTAGCGAAATGGAACGCGAACCGGGTCTCGCCCGCCGCCGGCTGGATGAGTTGCAGAGCCTCGTAGAACAGACCTTGGACGACGTGCGGCGCATTAGCAATGCATTGCGTCCGTCCATTTTGGAAGATTTGGGCTTATCGGTGGCCCTCCAAGCGTTATGCAGCGACCTCGAAAAACAAATGTCGTCCGTTCGCTGCGAGTGCTCGATCTCTGGTGAAAAGCGGCGCTTGCCTCCCGACGTGGAACTGGCGGTATTCCGCGTTGTTCAGGAGGCACTGGTCAACGTCCGCAAACATTCTCCCAGTGCCACCCGTGTTCAAGTGGAGCTGTCTTTCCGGGAGGAAGATGTTCAGGCAATCATCCACAATGATGGGTCGGTGCTAACCGTCCTTGACGTGCGCTCTCTGGTCCGGACCGGGCACCTGGGCCTGGCAGGGATGTATGAACGGGCGCGCCTCTTCCACGGAGAACTGGACGTTGTCGCCGATCCCGGAGGCGGGACGACGGTTACCTTCCGGTTACCCAATTCGGTGACCGAATAAATTTCGCTGTGAACCAAAGGGAATAAATGTTGTCACAATAACAGCAGCAATCAGATCGCTGAAGACAAGTAAAATATACCCCGTAAAAATGCCCGGCGCTTGTGTGCCGGGCATTTTTCAATTCAGATTTTCTTCGCAGCTACTTGGAAGGCCAAGGGATCGGCACCGCATCGGTATAGCCGTGTTTTTCAGCTGTGCGGATCTCTCCGTGTGATTGCTCTGAGCAGCCCAGTTCATCAGTGACAGAGAACTGGGTACTGTATTGGTTGGGCAACGACCGGTTGACCACAACCCACACAAGGGATCCGCCCTGGCATACCCAGAGTTCCAAGAAATAGCCGAGGTCATCGTCTTGCGTCATCCAGACCGGGGACCAGGTGATAGTGACCTGATCTCCGTTACGAACAGCCCGGATGCCGGTGGGCGGTTTGTAAAGGTTATTTGCGATCGGCATCCTTGACTCCACGTCTCCAATTCCGACACTCTTGGGATCGCCGACAACATCACCAACATATGGGTATACCCAACAGTAAATCTTGGTATTCATACCACTTACCATGTTGTCCCATACAACGTAGAGCCAATCTCCGATCGGCGCACGAGCAATGACCTTACCAGTATCACCTGCCTTTAGGTCCCATGCCCACATATATTCTTTTGATGGGCCATATAGGCAGGCTTGGGCTGCCTGGTGCACAGTAAAAACGGGATAACTCTTGGTAGGAGACGGGGTAAATGTCTCTGTGGGCGTGAAGGTGGGCGTTAATGTGGAAGTGGGCGTCTGTGTAGACGTGGGGGTTTGGGTCGAGGTGGGCGTGTCGGTAGGTGTGGGTGTGAGCGTGGGTGTATCCGTCACAGTGGGTGTGAGGGTTGGGGTAAAAGTCCAGGAAGCCGCGGTGGCAGTCTGCGCCGTGGCAGTCTGGGTGGACTGTGCCTCGGCGGAAGGCCCGCAGCCTGCCAGTACCATGCAGGC
>CAISEG010000003.1 GCA_903884265.1 uncultured Anaerolineales bacterium
AAGCCAATCCCATCAAAACAAGCAAAACAACGACCAGCGGTTTGAGTTGGAAGCGCGGATGGACAGCAATTTTCACTTTCATTTTGTCTCCTCCGTTTGTGGTTCGGGAGCTTCAAGCTTTTTAGCATCCGCTTCTTTTTTCTGGTTATATATATGCACGCCAGCCGCCAGACTGGTCAATACGGCACCCCAACCGAGGGCAAAGGGAATGGTAAATCCCATCACCTCTTCGCTGACCTCCTTGACCGGGCGGGATGGAACCGCGGGCAGGCCCAGTTCTCCGAAGGGTGCGTGCGAAAGGATCAGATAAGAGGTGCCGCCATTTTCGTTTTCCCCGTAGACATGATTGAGATAACGCACCGGTTGGGCAACCAGGCGGTTGTGGGCGTAATTCAGGAGTTCATCCCGTTCCCCAAACATGAGCGCATCGGTCGGACAGGTGGCAACGCAGGCGGGCTTCAAGCCAATGTCGATGCGCTGGGTGCACATGGTGCATTTATCGATGAACGCACCGTCGATCAGGCCCTTGTCATAATCAAAGTGGGGCACGCCGAACGGGCAGGCGTTCATGCAGTAGCGGCAGCCGATGCACTTTTTAGAGTCGTAAATCACCGGGCCATCTGCGCGCTTGCTATAAGCACCTACAGGGCAAGCCGACAGGCAATCCGGTTCGTTGCAGTGCATGCAGTGATAGACCATCGAGGTGCGCTCCAGGTTTGGATACTCGCCTTTCAATCCAACCCCTGCCACCCAGATGCGTGTCTTATTCATGGGGATCTTGTTTTCGACACTGCAGGCCACCATGCAGGCCCGGCAGTCGATGCAGCGGGTGGCGTCGAACAGGAAGGTTTTATCTTTGATTTCAGGCATGATTCGACTCCCGTCTTAGATCTTCTTTACCGTTACAAAAGTCTGGCTGAGCGCCTGCCCGCCGCTGATGGGGTCTGTATAGGTCACATGCAGATCGGAGTCGCTGGCGCCGATGCCATAAGCTGTAGTCAGACCCTTGGAAAGATGCCCGTATCCGGGGGTCAGGTAGACACAATCCGGGCGGATGGCCTGCGTGGCTTCCAGCTTGATGTGGATGCTGCCGGCGCTGCTGGCTACTTCGACCAGGTCATAATCGGCCAGCCCCAGGGTCTGTGCGGTTTTCACATTCATCCACAGGCGCGGTTCATCCGAATACTTGTGCAGGAGCTGGTTGTTTTGGGTGCCGAACTGGGTGGACTGGGCTACCTTACCGGTCAGCAAGTAGAACTGCCCCGCCGGGGGCGCCGGAGGTTCCTCCCACTGCGGCACGGCGGCAAAGCCGCCCTGGTCGAGGGTGGTCGAAAACAATTCGATCTTGCTGCTGGGAGTGTTCCAGGCAGGTTCGGAAAAATCGGGGCCTTCGCCGGGTAATTCCACGTAACCTTTCTGGCGGACCTGGTCGAGAGAGACTCCCAGGGGAGCCAGCTGCTGCTTGAGGTAATCCTCTTCGTCAGCATACTGGAAGAAGTCGCCCAGCCCCAGACGGGTGCCGAGTTCCTTGTAGATCCACAGGGAGGATTTCCCTTCCCCTTGCGCCTCGATCACGGGCTGCCGAATGAAGGCTTTGCTGCCAACGATATTGAGCGGGTCGTAGCGCTCCAGGTAGGAGGCTTCGGGGAGTACCACATCCGAGAACCAGGCGGTGTCGTTCATGAGAATGTCGATGGTGGCGATGAAATCCATCTTGCCGAATGCTTCCAGGGTCCGGCCGCGGTCCGGCAGTGACATGGCCGGATTCTGGCGGGAAATGAACCAGCCATGGGCCTGGTAAGGCGTGCCGCTTAAAACCGCTTCGCGCATTTCCTGGAACACACCGATCTTGAGCGGGACGAACGGGTATTTCCAGGGCACACCGTCAAGTCGTTGGGCCGAAACGCGCGGGTAAGCCGGCTGCGGCGGAGCGCCAAGCACTCCGCTCTCCTCCCCGGAGGCCGGAAACATCGCTACACCCCAGTTCCCCACCAGAGCATTCAGGATGGCGATAGCCCGCTCGGTCTGGAAGGAGTTGACGAAATTGGAGGTCCGCCAGCCATTGTGGGCCAGCGCATAAGGCGCGGCGTGGGCAAACTCACGTGCAATCCGCCGGATATTATCGGCTGGGATGTCAGTGATGGCAGCAGCCCACTCCGGAGTGTATTGAGGCATCGCGCTCGCCAGCTTGTCAAAACCGGAAGTATTGTTGTTTACTGATCTAAAACTATAAAGCCGCTCGCTGATGATGACATTGATCAACGCCAGGTGGAAGGCCAGATCGGTACCCGGTCGGATGGCCAGCCACTCGGAGGATTTCGCGGCCGTCTTGGTAAAACGAGGATCCAGGGTGACAACCTTGACACCTCGATCGATGGCCTGGCTCAGGGCGGAGGTCTCGGAGGTGGAAATGGCCTCCATTAGATTCCGCCCGGTCAGGATGATGTACTTGAGGTCGTCATACTTGCGGGCGGGTTCTTCCATGCCATACGTGACCAGGTTGGCCACGATCATGGCATTGAAACATAAACTGCGCTGGGTGCCATAGTTCGGCGAGCCATAGGCATTGAGCAGATTTTCGAATTGGAACTGGCTCAGGCAGTGCGTGGTCGAAAAGAGCATCGCTTCCGGGCCATATTTTTGCTGGATGTCGAGCATGTTTTGAGCCACCAGGTCCAGGGCTTCCTCCCAGGCGGCTTTGCGGAACAATCCCTCGCCACGTTTGCCAACCCGGATGAGGGGGGTCAGCACCCGGTCGGGGTCGTAAGTGTTCATCAGGCCGGATTGACCGCGTGGACACAGCTTGCCATTGGAATGGGGATGTTCGGGGTTGCCTTCCAGCTTGACCACGCGTCCCCCATCAACTTTTGCCAGCAGACCGCAGCGCCAGACGCACATTTCGCACATGCTGGGGATATATCCGCTGTTTGTGGCATCCAGCAATCCATTTACCCGGGCAGCTTCAGCCACCTGGGGCGGTATGAACTGCCCGATGAGCACGGCGCCAACTGTTGCGCCACCGACCTTGAGAAAATCGCGGCGGGATATTGTAGATGGCATAACTATCTCCAGATAATTGCCGTCCATGCGAGGCAGGAACACCCCTCGCATGGACGGCATCGGGTTAATACTAATCCTTCTTTTCCTTGCGATGCATACCCACACGATCGATCAAATAGAAGAGCACTAATGCCATCAAGGCAAAAACAAAAACTGCCAGGTATGGGCTGATGTGCCACAGGTCGGGCAGAACAACATTGCCATAATTTCCAATCGCCTTGAGCTGGGGCATGAAGCTCGAATAGGTCAGCCCAAAAAGTACCGCGCCGGTCAGGAAGCCGAGCAGGCCGGGGACGATATAATCCCATTTGCCTTCACCTGCGCCAGCCATGGCCGTACCCGGGCAGAAACCAGCCAGGGCCATGCCCACGCCGAAGACCAGGCCGCCGACCAGGTTCCCAAGGACATAAGTCTCGGGAATGGCCGGGAAGGTGATAACGCCCAGCTCTCGTAAAGGATACACACCGATCATGGTGACCACCAGGGCGGTCATCATGAACTTCAAAACGGTAAAATCAGTCAGGCGGAACTGGTTGACAATTTTATGGTATTTGGTCAAACCGGCTTTGTTGAGGGCAAAGCCGAACAAAACGCCGAGGAAAAGAGCGATAACAATCATTTTTACGGATAGCATGGCATCCTCCTTTTAATATTTCTTTCCATAGACGATCAGGGCTGTAACAATCCCCGAGGCGAACATTCCGCCAATGAACAGGAAGGCCGCCGGAGCGAGCAGCATGCCGCCCGAAATGGCCAGACCGCTGGTGCATCCGCCTGCGACCCCGGCGGCGAATTCCACGATGATCCCGCCCACGAAGAGCAGCAGCCAGCGCTTCCAGGTCTGCTTGCCGTAGGCCTTCTTCCACTGTTCACTGTCCATCGTGCGAAATTTGAATGTGCCGCTGGAAAGTGCTCCCAGCATCCCGCCGAAGAAAATACCGACCAGCAGGATGACCGGATAGGTGATCTCCGCTTTCATCATAAAATTGAAGTACATGTTATTGGGGCTGATTGCCTTGCCGATATAAGCTGCCAGGTTCTCAAAACCTCCCGATGCGCCTAGGAGCGCGTGGGCCAGAACAACGGTGAGGATGCCGACGATGCCGAGCAGGGCGCCCGCAACGTAGGGTGACCACAATTCCTTGTTGATTTGTTGCTTGAGCCAGTTCATATCTTCTCCTTTTCTGAAATTGGTTGAAAGATTATTCTTTTTGGTCTTCAGGGGCTTGATCTGCAGCCGGTTCTTCATGGATGAGCTTGTCGATCGAAGCCAGCAGGTCAGCAGCCACCTGGGGTTTGGCCAGGATATTTTTCAGGATGCGACGGGAAGCGGGCTTTAAACGACTGACATCCGAAAGCATTTCCACCACGTCAGCAGGATACTTTTTCTGGACAGGAACGCGCTTTGGATCCTCAAAAGAGATGTTGACCAGGCCCTCTCTTTTCAGGACGAAGAAGCCGCCTCCGAGGACGATCAACGCTAAAATGACGATCAGGATGATGTTGCCGATGTTGGTGGGAGTTTTGCCGAGGGCCACGGCATCGTATCTCTGGGAGTAATCCACCATGTCTGCAGCCGGGACAACTACTGCTGGAGCGGCCTCTGTCGTTATCGGGGCAGTGGACGAGGCAGGCTGGCTGGTCGCCGCCGCTGTCGCGCTTGCGCCGGTGCCAATCTGCTGGCCGAGGGTGGTTGCATAGATCTGAGCTTTTGCCTGGGTGTCGGAGGGGTGGCAGCTTTTACAGCTGGCGTTAATATCCGCCAACGGAGCCACCATCCCGGTGTGGGCAGCGACCTTATCAGTGGCCTGGTTGTTTCCGGCGTGACACAGGTAGCAAAAATCGCCAAAGTTGTGCTGGGTGTGCCAGGCGGTACCGTCAGTATTGACAGGCTTCTGGGCCTGCGTTTCGTGGCAGTTCTTACAGGATGAAGCCTGTGATCCGCATTGGGCCTTCGCTGGCGTGGCGGTCATCAGGAAAACGCTGGCCACTACGAGCAGTATGCCAAGGGCCACGAACAAGAAAGTGATCCTTTTTTGATTCATTTGCACCTCGTTCGAATGGATTGAAAAAAAATAATATTGGGGTTTATGCAGGGATGAATTCATCCATGAGATCCGCGTGATGCTGGATCTGCTCGCGCAGGACACTGCGCAGTAAATCCAGGGCTTCAATCACACGGTGGTCGGTCAGTTCATACTGGACAGAGGTTCCCAGTCGGGTGGCTTTTACCAAGCCGCCCTCCCGCAACACTTTAAGGTGGCGCGATACGGTCGACTGGGGGACTTCCAGTTCCTGGGTCAATTCAGTGACATTACGGGGCTGATCTGAAAGGGCATACAGCAGGATGAGCCGGGTTGAATCTGCCAGAGCTGAGCACAGATCTGCATGGAGGTGGGCAATTTCTTGGGTGAGGGATGAAGTTATCATATGACCTTATTCGGATAATCGCATATTCAGTATAAAATATAATACTCTTGTGAAGAATGGCACATATAGTGTGCTTTGTCATAATAAAACGGGTGTAATGTCATACCGAGCGCGAAGGGAAATGCAACTACTAAACCATAGAAGAAAGAGCCCCTGGTTTTAGCCAGGGGCTCTTCTGATTTGAGACAAGTGTGAAAAGGGAAAGTCCCAAGACATCACTTGCCTGCGCGGATCTTCGGGCCGCTCATTGGAGCACCAAAGAGCGGGGCGAAGACACAGAAATCGAACAGCCCGGCCAGCAGCGGTACCAGACCGACCACGGCCAGGACGGTACCGCCCACGCCGTGGATGACCAACAGTCCCAAGGCGACGAGGACGATGCCTGCCACAACACGGGTGATGCGGCCAGCGGGGGAAGCCATGAATTTTACGAAGGGGTTCATTTTATTTCTCCTATTAGGTTTGAATTGGTTTGTATCCCCAGTATATGAGTATTAAGTGATCCTGTCTGTGACAAAGTCACACAACCGACCGGGTTTGTAAAGCCTCTCTTTCCAATATCTTGATGCTTCCCCGGGATACTTCGACCATTCCCTGAGCAGAAAAATCCTCCAGGATGCGGCTGACGACCTCACGCGAGCTGCCCAATTCAGCGGCGATCTCCTGGTGAGTGATGCGGATCGGATCCTCTCTCAGACCTCGTCCAGTAAGCAGAGAGGCGACACGGACGTCCAGGCGATGGAAGGCCACTTCTTCAACGATCTCCATCACGGAGGAAAGTCGTTGGGAGAGCAATTCGAAGACAAATTCACGCCACAGGTCATAACGCCGGACCCAATCCCGAAAGGTATCCGCCGGAATCATAACTGCTTCGGCTTCCTTCTCCACTGTGGCAACCGCGGGGAAACTCTTCTGGCTGAGGATGGCATTGGCGGTCAGGATGCAGGATTCACCGTTCCCGAAACGGTAAAGGGTAATCTCCCGCCCTGTCTCGCCGATTTTGTAAACACGAACGACACCAGAGATTAAAAGCGCAATTGCGTCGACCTGGTCTCCCTCGATAAATACATCGCGCCCCCTGGGAATCCGGGCGAAGGAAGCTGTCTGCTGGAATTCGCGCAGGAGTCCGGGGTCAGCATGTTCAAGGATGGGTAAGGCCTGGACAATTCGTTCGAATTGTTGTGTGGTGATCATCTTTTTCCTCCTGACCTCGAAGGTAATTTCGAGCGAACCTTGAGCGGCACAATGTCACAATAAACAGGAATTTATTGGACTATCAAAGTCCCAGTTGAACCAATTCAGACGCAGTCAAATCCATGTCCGCCGCGACGAGGTTCTCGGCCTGATGTTGCGGATCGAATGACATAGGTATGGCGATGACGCGAGGCTGGCTGACGAGCCATGCCAGTGCAATCTGCTGGGACGAGACTCCCCGAGCCTTTCCAAGCGCCTGTAAAGGCTTATTCCCCCTGATAAACCGGCGCTTCACAGGGGAATATGCGGTCAGCAGGATGTCATTTTTTTGGCAGTAAGCCAGCACGCCATTTTTCACACAAGTGCGATCTGGCAAACTGTTAGACACCTGGTTGGTAAAAAGCGCTGTTGCTGACAAAGCCACTGCATCTTCGAGTAGTTTGAGGTTGAAATTACTTACTCCCAAGTGGCGGACCCTGCCCTCTGCAACCAGCTGGTTGAGGGCGCGAAAGGTTTCAGCCAATTCCATCTCCCGCGCAGGCCAGTGGATCAAATACAGGTCGATATAATCCATGCCAAGACGACGCAAACTGTTTTCACAAGAATGCAGGACATCAGCGTTGCCCAAGTGCCCGGGACTGACTTTGGAGGTGATGAACAATGTTTCGCGAGCCAGACCCGAGGCGCGGATCGCCCGTCCAAGCAATTCTTCGGCATGGCCCGCGGCATAGATTTCAGCAGTATCAAAAAGAGTGTAGCCCTGTTCCAACCCCGAGAGCAGTGCGGCCAGCGAACGCGCATCCTGGGCATCATCGGCGCAGCTCTTGCCACCAATCGTCCAGGTTCCAAATCCAATTTTAGGGATGTGTAAATCATGAAGGGTTTCGTATCTCATAACTAAAATTATAGCATCATGGGTAAAAAACTGGTTCTTGCCGAGGTGGGGTTATTACCCATGACCTTCCTTGCGATCTGCGCTTGGGGGAGGATCTCAGCAAAGGAGCCCAGAATTACAGGCATAAGCCGGTTTTGCTCCATCATCTCGATAAGAACTTATTCATTATATGGGGGTTAAGTTATCAAATCCCTATCCATTCTCTATCAAACCGACGGCCTATAATATTTGAGTGTATAATGCCGACAAGTTTGATGAAATTTGACGATGCTCATCGCAGCCTAATGCCCGCTTCCTCAGACTTCTTTCAGGAAACCGGTGAAGGGGAAAAGTTTAGAACGGTTCGTCAATATTGGCCTGGTGGTTGCAATTCGCCAATCCGTTTGATCATTTGATTAGAAACACCTGTTCTCGAACCGCTTTGAAAACAGCCGGAGAGCAGACTTTATTAATGTTACATTTTGGAGGTTGCAATGAAGATCCTGTTAATCTACCCGGAATTTCCCGATACATTTTGGAGTTTCAAGCATGCCCTGAAATTTATCCGAAAGAAGGCCTCCACCCCACCACTTGGTTTGCTGACGGTAGCTGCCATGCTGCCGGCGGAATGGGAAAAGCGCGTCGTGGATCTGAACGTAAGAACGCTTAAAGATAAGGATCTAGCCTGGGCCGATTATGCTTTCGTGAGTGCGATGGTCGTTCAGAAGGAATCCACCCATCAGGTGATCGGCCGCTGTAAAGCCGCCGGGTTGACAGTGGTGGCCGGGGGACCGCTCTTCACTGCCGAATACGAGCAGTTCCCGGATGTGGCGCATTTCGTTCTGAACGAGGCCGAGATGACTCTGGCGCCATTCTTACGGGATCTTGAGCGGGGCCAGGCTCAACGCATCTACACCTCAGATGAATTCCCCGACATCCAGCAAACGCCTGCCCCACTCTGGGAACTGGCGGACCGGAGCCGTTACGCCACCATGTCGATCCAGTATTCGCGCGGCTGCCCCTTTGACTGTGAGTTCTGCAATATCACCACGCTATTTGGACACCTACCGCGGGTCAAGACATCCTCACAAATTATCCGCGAATTGGACGGATTGTACCAGCTTGGCTGGCGCGAGCCGGTCTTTTTTGTTGACGATAACCTGATCGGCAACAAAAAACATCTCCGGGAGGATCTGCTTCCGGCTTTGATCGAATGGCGGAAGGGCAAGAAAGGCATGCCTTTCAATACCGAGATCTCGATCAATATTGCCGACGATGACACTTTAATGTATATGATGACCCAGGCTGGTTTCGACACTGTTTTTATCGGGGTTGAGACACCAGACGACGACAGTCTGGCTGAGTGCAACAAGAAGCAAAACCTGCATCGCGACCTGGTGGCGGATGTAAAGCGTATCCAGCGCGCCGGGCTACAGGTCCAGGGCGGTTTCATCATCGGATTTGACAATGATACCCCGTCCACTTTCCAACGACAGATCGATTTCATTCAGAAAAGCGGAATCGTGACTGCCATGGTCGGGCTGTTGCAGGCTCCCGTTGGAACCCGGCTCTATAAACGTATGGAAAAGGACAGGCGGCTGGTCGGATCGTTCTCAGGCGATAACGTGGACGGGGCGACGAATATCATTCCGAAGGAAATGAGTATTGATGTGCTCGAGAAGGGTTACCGGGCTGTGGTGAGGACCCTGTATACCCCCAAGAATTATTATGCACGCGTTAAAACCTTTCTGAAAGAATATAAAGCACCCAAGATCACAATCCCTTTGAATGGGGAGTATATCCGGGCATTTTTTCGTTCTGTCCTGCGGTTGGGGATTATTGGCAAGGAACGCGTCCAATATTGGAAGCTTCTTTTCTGGACGCTTTTCCGCCGGCCGGAACTCTTTGCGCTGGCGATCACATTCGCGATCTATGGGTATCACTTCCGCCAGGTAATGGACTTGCACCTGCTCTGATCCGATCGGAGGTTTCATACATCCAATAAACCGATGTTTGGAAACTCAACAAGGTCTCTGGAACAAATTCGCGTGCGGATGCAGCCCGAGTTTTTCCCTCTTTATAAAACAGCCGCAGGGTTTCCCGCTTTACTCGTAGCGGATATTACCCATCCCTTCCTTCCCTGGAATAATAAAAACTCCTTCTGTTCTTTTTTTTCTGACAGAAGGGACTTTCTATTTCGTGTCTCGCTTAAAGGGTGAAGTTCATAAAGAAGTTTTCTTGCTAAAAATTTGAGCCTTATCGAGGTTCATCTTGCCAGCACTCTTCCGCGAAGGTCTTCTCCATTCCTATTCTCTGCCTCTCTGCCCTCTGTTCTTCGTTCTTGGAATCGGCCCGGATTGCGCTATAATCTTGTAACAATAAGGCTCCTAGGAGTCTAGAAAAGGAGTGGACTGTATGAACCGGAAATCAATTGCGATCCTGTTTCTTATTCTTTTGGGTCTTTCCGCCTGTTCCCTGGGCGGGACGCCAACCGTCATGCCTCCCAGCGCGACTCCGACGCACGCCCCCACCCCCAGCCGGACATTGCCAGCGGCGACAGTGGTCCCAACCGTGACCCCGCTCCCACCGGTGCCCAGCTCCACGGCCACGCTTGGTCCGGCCATGCTTATTCTGAGCATAGACCATTTATGTAACATCGGCCCGGGGGCCAATTACATCGACGTGGTGGAAATTCCATCCGGGACGGTCCTACCGATCATCGGTACCAACGGTAGCGGCTGGTGGCTGGTGCAGATCAACGACCCGCGTACGCCTTACCTCCAATGCTGGATCGGTGGCGGGACACCTACGGGCGATACGAAGCACCTACCGGTGCCTGCGCCAGGCTTGTATGTGCCGGTGCACGATGAATCTCACTGGGCGACCCTCTTCTATATGGACTGTTCCAGCCTGGAGAGGTTTACCTGGGTCTGGAACGGGTCCGGGAGCGGGATGTACGTGACTGATACCAAGTTCCACGGGATCACGGGCCGGCCGACGATCTTTTACGACGAGTGGATCGGGTTGTGCCCGTCATTCAGGCCGTAAAAGAGGTTTTTCCATGAATGGCGCGAATAGGCACGAAGAAAGAAAAAAAGTGAAGAGAATTAACCACGACCCCCAGATTCTGCTCATTTCGGTGATGGCTCGCGAGGGGTGGGCGAACCACCAAGGAAGAAAAAGAGCGAAGAGGGTTAAGTAACGAGATTATAGAGACCCCCAAAAAGGCCCTAAAGGTTTTAGATACCTTTAAGGTCTTTTTTTTTAAGTAAAGTTTGACAATCCCCTCTTTTTTTGTTAAACTAGTGGTATAGTTGTCAGACAACCTGTTCGAACCCCGGATTTAGATGACCACTCTTTTGATCAAGAATGCCACAGTTCTTGTCACCATGGACGACCGCCAGCGGGAGATTCCCGAGGGTGGTCTTTTTATACGGGACGGGTTCATCGAACAAGTCAGCCCGACAGATGAACTGCCGCAGGCGGCGGACGAAGTGCTCGACCTGCGCGGCCACCTACTCCTGCCAGGGCTGGTCAACACGCACCATCATTTCTACCAGACTCTCACGCGCGCTGTGCCGGCCGCGCAGAACGCCAACCTGTTCCACTGGCTCAAGACGCTCTATCCCATCTGGGCGCGCCTGACCCCCGACGACATTTTTATTTCGACCCAGACTGCCCTGGCGGAACTGGCGCTTTCAGGTTGCACTACAGCCGCCGATCACCTGTACCTGTTCCCGAACGGTTCCCGTCTCGACGATGAGATCACCGCGGCACAGGAGATGGGGATGCGCGTCCAGGCCAGCCGCGGCTCAATGAGCCTGGGTGAATCGAACGGCGGGCTCCCGCCTGACTCGGTGGTGGACACGGAAGAGGCCATCCTGAAGGATTCTCAGCGCCTGATCCAAAGATACCACGACCCAAAGGCGGGGGCCTTTGTACAGATCGTGCTGGCGCCTTGCTCGCCCTTCTCGGTGAGTGGTGAGTTGATGAAGCAGTCGGCAGCGCTGGCGCGCGAAACCGGCGTGCACCTGCACACACATCTGGCGGAGACCGAAGACGAGCAGGAGTTCTGCCTGCAGAAATTTGGTTACCGTCCCGTGCCATACATGCAGTCGGTGGACTGGGTGGGGGAGGACGTCTGGTTCGCGCACGCAGTATACGTGGACAACGATGAAGTAAAGACCTTTGCCAGGCACGGCTGCGGCGTAGCACATTGTCCCAGCTCGAACATGCGCCTGGCTTCTGGGATCGCCCCGGTCAAAGAGTACCTGGCGGCGGGTGTGAAGGTAGGCTTGGGTGTGGACGGGTCGGCTTCGAACGACAGTTCGCACATGCTCGGTGAAGCGCGCCAGGCAATGCTTTTATCCAGACTACGGGAAGGGATTAGCGGGTTCTCCCTTTCGAACGATCCAGATCGCAAGCTAATAACGGCGCGCGAGGTCTTGAAGCTGGCAACGCGCGGCGGGGCGGCGGTGCTGGGACGCGGCGATATTGGTAGTCTCGAGCCTGGGAAATGCGCTGATTTCTTCGCGATAGATCTGAACCGCCTGGAATACGCCGGGGCGCTGCACGACCCTGTGGCTGCGGCGGTATTCTGCCACCCGGTGCGCGCCGACTACACCTATGTCGGCGGCAGGCCGGTGGTGCGAGCAGGGCGACTGGTGAACGTGGATGAAACCAAGCTGGTGGAAAAGCACAACCGGGCAGCCAAACGCTTGCTGGAGAACCAATGACCGCGGTGGAAGAGATGCTGCTCGAAAAATATCTAAAGCTCCCTGACCAACTGGAGGCTGCCATTGCCGGGCTGGATGAGGACCAGCTCGACCTGAATCTTGGCAAGGGCTGGTCGATCCGGCAGTACGTGCATCACACCGTCGAAGGTGAGGTGATGTGGCAACTATTCCTGCGGGCCATTCTGGGCCAGGATGGGATCGAGTTCCCGATCCAATGGTATTTTGCCATTTCCCAGGATGAATGGGCCGAGCGTTGGGCCTCCGGGAAGAGGCTTGTTGGCCCGACCCTGGCGCTCTTCCGCGGCAGCACTGCCAGCCTGGCCGAACTGCTGCACAACATGCCGGCCAAAGCCTGGGATCATTTTGGGCGTGTGACTTGGCCAGGCAGCGACAAGGAAACCCACCTGACGGTAAGGGACATCGTCCGGATGCACCTTGGCCACACAGAGCATCACACTGCTGATATCCAGGCCATCCGGAAGGCGCACGATGTATAAATGCAAGAATCTCATGCTTAAGGTGCGGAAGCTTCTCGAAAGACTAAAGTCGTTACAACAATAGGATAGCATGTCGGATATCTGGGTGCTAATCATTTTCGGCTGGCCGGCAATCCTTCTTTCGTTGGTGACTTCAGTGATCGGAGTGCTGAAAAAATGGCCTTGGATAGTGATGACTGCCGGGGTGGTAGCCATGCCATTCAGCCTGTATTTCAGCGGATATGCAATTTTCTATTACACCCCTTTCCTGCTGCCGTTCTTCCTGTTTGGTGCAGCCTGGGCCGTGAGGGCCAAACGCAAGATCCTACCCTGGATCCTGCTGGTCCCCCTGACCGGCTTTGCTATCATCCTAGCAATTCTTGTGCATACCCAAAATGGATAAATAAAACCATGCCTTTACCCATCCAACTGACCGCCAATTTAATCGACGTGGCCATGGGCCGCAAACCGGCCGACCTGGTGTTACGCAATGGTATTTGGGTATGCGTGCAATCGGGCGAGTTTATCCCCGATACAGACGTGGCTATCAAGGACGGGCGCATTGCCTACGTTGGCCCAGACGCTTCGCACACTATCACGAAGGACACGCGGGTGGTCAACGCCGAAGGCAAGTACCTAGTACCGGGCCTGATCGACGGGCACACACACGTCGAATCGGGCATGTTGACGGTTACTGAGTTCGTGCGGGCAGTGCTACCGCACGGCACGACCGGGATGGTCATCGACCCGCACGAGATCGCCAACGTCTTCGGGCTAAAGGGCGTCAAGCTGATGGCGGACGAAGCCGCCCGCCAGCCCATTCATATCTGGGTGGAAGTACCCTCCTGCGTGCCATCCTCGCCCGCGCTGGAGACAGCCGGAGCCGAAATCACACTTGCGGATGTGGAAGAAGCCATCCAGTGGGACAACGTGATTGGCCTGGGCGAAATGATGAACTACACAGGTGTGGCGGCGGGGGATCCAAAGATGCTGGCTGAAATGGAGACGACCCGGCGAGCCGGGAAGGTGATCAGCGGGCACTATGCCTCGCTGGACCTCGGGCCGGCGTTCCATGCTTACGTGGCTGGCGGCCCCGAAGACGACCACGAGGGCACCCGCCTCGAAGACGCGGTGGTGCGCGTCCGCCAGGGGATGTGGGCCATGCTGCGCTACAGCTCAGCCTGGCACGACGTAGCCGCCCAGTTACCGGCCATCACCAAGCTCGGAATGGACGCGCGGCGCTTCATCCTCTGCACCGATGATTCGCATGCCGGGACGCTGGTTAACGATGGGCACATGGACCGCATCTTGCGGCATGCCATCGCTGAAGGCCTCGCTCCCATGCTCGCGGTACAGATGGCTACGCTCAACCCGGCGGAACATTTTGGCGTCAGCCGCGAGGTGGGCATGATCGCCCCTGGGCGTTGGGCCGATATCCTGTTGGTGAAAGACCTGAAGGATTTCCATGCTGAACTGGTGCTTGTGCGCGGGCAGCAGGCAGCCGAGAATGGCAAGCTGCGCATCGACCTACCGAAGGTGGAATACCCAGCCTGGGCGACGCAGTCCATCCATCTCAAGCATGCCTTGTCTCGGAATGATTTCCGCCTGCGAACTGCATTGAAAGCCAACCAGGTCAGCTGTAACGTCATTGGCATCATCGAGAACCAGGCGCCCACGAAACTTTTAAAGCTTGCCGTATCAGTCAAAGACGGTGAGCTCCAACTTCCGGCGGGGCTGGCCAAGCTGGCGCTGGTCGAACGGCATGCGAAGACCGGTGTGATACAGCTCGGACTGGTGAGAGGCTTCGGTCTCAGCGAAGGATGCGCCATCGCTTCCACCGTGGCTCACGACTGTCACCACATGCTGGTGATCGGGACGAGTGATGAAGATATGGCCACCGCTGCCAACAAGCTGGCTGAAACCGGCGGCGGGCAGGTGGTGGTGAAAAATGGCAAGGTGATCGGCCTGGTGGAATTAACCATCGGCGGGTTGATGTCTACCGAGCGGGCTGACGCGGTAGCTAAAAAGGCCAATACCATTCTGGAAGGCTTCCGCGCCAGCGGATGTATCATCAACAACCCGAATATGACCATGAGCCTGCTGGCTCTGCCTGTCATCCCGGAACTGCGCCTCACCGACAAGGGCCTGGTGGACGTCGCCCAAGTCAAAATCAGGCCGGTCATCGAAGGCCCAGCGGCATAGGAGTATGATATGAGTCCTTATCCATTCCGGCGCTTGCAAATTGAACTGGCAGAACTGATCCATTCGCTACCGGCTGAAGCCCGCCTGCCTTCGGAACCACTCCTGGCGAAGCAGATGGGTGTCTCACGTGCCACGCTGCGGGAGGCCATGCGCACCTTCGAGGGGCAGGGGTTAATCCGCCGCCGCCAGGGGGTTGGCACCTTCGTGGCTCCCAAGGTGCCAGTGATGGATACTGGCTTGGAGGTGCTGGAGAGTCTCGAAACAATCGCCCTGCGTTCCGGCATGACGGTCCGGATGGGCGAACTGCAGGTGGAGAAGGTTGCAGCCGACGAAAGCCTGGCGAAGCTACTGAACCTGGAGGTGGAGGCGGAACTGACGTGCGTGACGCGCATCATCTTTACCGAACAACGCCCGGTCGCTTACCTGGTGGACACCCTACCGTTGGACATCCTGGGGGTAGAAGAGCTCGAGTCCGGTTTCACCGGTTCGGTACTGGACCTGTTACTGAAGCGCGGTGCCCCAAAGTTGACCCAGTCGCGCACCGAGATCAAGGCCATCGGGGCTACTTCGGAAGTGGCGCGCGCCCTGCAGATCCAGCGCGACGCGGTCCTGCTCCACTTCGCAGCCCAGCTCTATGATGAGGACAGCCGCGTGGTGGACTATTCAGATAGTTATTTCCTGCCCGGTTATTTCCGCTTTCACGTGGTGAGACGGGTAGGTTAATGTAAAACGTAAGTCGTAAAGCGCCATTGGCGCCTTATGATCTACGAAACCATTTTCTCTAATCACGGAGGTTTTTAATATGCGTAGTTTTGCTGGCCGGGACATCCTGTCCCTCAAAGATTTCGAAAGGCAAGAATTCTTTCATGTTTTCGATGTAGCGGCTGAACTCGAGCCGATTGCCGTCAGCCGCCGTAATAGCGACCTTCTGGCTGAAAAAACCCTGGTGACGGCTTTCTACCAGCCATCCACCCGCACACGCTTAGCACACGAAGCGGCCATGCACCGCCTGGGCGGCCATGTGACCGGTTTCGCGGATGCCAAGATGACGCGCGCCGGTGACTTCTACCAGGAGTCGATCAAGGATACGGTAAAGATGCTGGAGTTCTATGGCGATGTAATTGTGATGCGCCACTTCACCCAGGGCGCGCCAGCCGAAGCAGCCAAGTGGGCTTCGATCCCGATCATCAACGGCGGCGACGGCTGGGGCGAACACCCAACCCAGATCCTGACCGACTTGTACACCGTGCTGAAGGAAAAAGGCACCATCGACGGTCTTACCTGGCTGGCAGTGGGCGATATGCGCATGCGCACGATGCATTCACTGGGTTATGCGCTCAGCCAATTTGACTGCCCGATCACATTCGTTTCCCCGCCGGACATGTCGTTGACCGAGGAGTTTAAAGCCGAGCTCAAGCAATTCAGCGTCAATTTCCGTGAAGTGGAACACGTGGAGCAGGCCATAGCTGAAGCGGATGTCATCCTGGTGGAGCCGGTCGTCCAGCCGGACTATACCAAGAGCCGTGACGAACGCGCCGGGAAAGACGTGGGCATGACCCCTGCCAACTACAAGATCACGCGCGAATTGCTCGAGACGAAGGCCAAGTCGGATGCCATTCTGCTGCACTCCCTGCCGCGCATGGACGAGGTGCCGACGGATGTGGATATCACCCGCTGGTCACGCTACTGGCAGGAAGCCTTTAACGGCGTGGTCATGCGCATGGCGCTGCTGGCATTGGTTCTGGGAGCAATGGAATAGAATTATTAGTAGGAGCACGAAACATTGTGTCCCTATTAGTCAGATTTCGGAGATAAAAATATGCAAACCTTTTTACATGGCCGTGACTTGATCGGCGACTTGGATTTTACGAAAGAAGAAGTTGAAACCGTCCTGGACGTGGCATTCGACCTGAAGCGCAAGCGCGCCTTGAACGAGCCACATCCTTACCTGCGTGACAAGGTGCTGGCGATGCTATTCTTCTTCTCGTCCACCCGCACGCGCGGTTCGTTCGAAGCTGGCATGGCCCAATTGGGCGGTCACGGTGCGTTCATCGAAAGCAAGTCCACACAGATCTCACACGGCGACACACCCAAAGAGATCGGGGAAATTTTCGGCCGGTACTACGATGGCATCGCCATCCGCCACGTTGACTGGGGCATCGGCAACAGCTATCTCAACGCGGTCGCCAAGGCCTCGCGGGTCCCGGTGCTCAACATGCAATGCGACATCTACCATCCCTTCCAATGTCTGGCCGACCTGATGACCATCGTTGAGAAAAAAGGCCGCGACCTGCGGCGTAAGAAGATGGTGGTTTCGTGGGCCTACGCGGCTTCGTACCAGAAGCCGATGTCGGTGCCGCAGTCGCTGATCCTGCAAATGCCGCGCTTTGGCCTGGACGTGGTACTGGCGCACCCGCCCGAATTCAGGTTGATGCCTGAGATCATGGAGCAGGCCCAGGAACAGGCCCGCAAGTTCGGAGCCGGTTTTGAGGTCACGGATGACATGGAAGCCGCTTTCAAGGATGCGGACATCGTCTATGCCAAATCTTGGGGCGCAATGGTCCACACTCCTGACCCGGAAGAGGGCGCCAAGATCATCAAGAAGTATTCGCACTGGATCACCGACGAAAAGAAGATGAAGCTTGCCAAACCGGATGCCATCTACATGCACCCGCTGCCAGCCGACCGCAACATCGAGGTCACGGATGGTGTGATGGACGGGCCACAGTCGGTGGTGTACGATGAGGCTGAGAACCGCATGCATGCCCAGAAGGCTGTTATGGCCCTGACGATGGGCTAGGAGATGGAAGGCATGAGTAAAAAAGTTGCTGTTATTGCCGTCGGCGGGAATTCCCTGATCAAAGACCCGAAGAACGTGACGGTCGAGGACCAGGAAGTGGCTCTGCGCGAGACATCCCATCACATCGCCGACATGATCGAAGCCGGCTGGGATGTGGCCATCGGGCACGGGAACGGCCCGCAGGTTGGGTACATCCTGCGCCGGTCCGAGATCGCTGCGAAAGTGGAGGGCATGCACGAGGTGCCGCTGGACGTGTGCGGCGCGGACAGCCAGGGTGCGATCGGCTACGAGTTCCAGCAGGCGATGCAGAACGAACTGCATCACCGTGGAATTAAAAAGAATGTTTGCACCATAGTTACCCAGACCTTGGTGGACCAGAACGACAAAGCCTTCAAGAATCCTACCAAACCGATCGGCGGGTTCATGGATGAGACCGAGGCCAAACGGCGTGAGAAGGAGATGGGCTGGTCGGTGGTGGAAGATGCCGGTCGCGGCTGGCGGCGCGTGGTGGCCTCCCCAATGCCAAAGGAGATCGTTGAGTTCGACTCGGTCAAGACCTTGATCGATTCCGGCGTGGTCGTAATCACGGTTGGCGGGGGCGGCATCCCGGTCATCGACGCGGGGCATGGCGAATACCGCGGAACCGCGGCGGTGATCGATAAGGACTTTGCCTCCAGCCTTCTGGCGCAGAACATCCATGCCGACCTGTTCCTGATCGCCACGGCGGTGGAGAAAGTTGCCATTAATTTCGGCAAACCCGACCAGAAATGGATCGACCGGATGACCCTGGCTGAAGCTAAAAAATATCTGGCCGAGGGCATCCACTTTGCCAAGGGTTCGATGGCTCCCAAGATCCAGGCCATCATCTGGTACCTCGAAACGGGCGGCAAGGTCGCCCTCATTACCAATCCTGAGAATATCGGGCGCGCCCTCAAAGGCGAGACCGGTACCTGGATAGTGCCGTAGTTTTTAAGATTGGCTGTCGTGATAGAATGGATTTACACGAATCGCCTTGGTATAAGCAATGGAAGGAGGTGAGTTGCGGATTAAGATGATCATAGGCTCTACCTAATTAATAATCAACTCTTTCTATCTTAATTCTGAGGAGGATTACTGTATGTTTCGCAAAATCGCTTTGCGTGTCACCATAATCTCGATTATTCTTGTTATGATCGCGGCGTCTTGCACGCCAAAGCCAGTGACTAACGCCACGACGGTACCAGTGACTATCGCCACGACGGTACCAGAGACTGTTGGCGGTTTCCAAATCCCGGAGGTCGAGCAAGGCAAGTTTAATATTGCCGCAGTCTTAATTGGCCCACATGACGACGGCGGTTGGTCCCAGGCCCATTACGAGGGGCTGGTCTATGTTGAGCAGAATGTCCCCAATGTGCATGTGTCATATATCGAGAATGTTCCCGAAGGTGCCGATTCTGAGCAGGTTTTCCGCAGTCTAGCCCGCAAGGGATTCAACCTGATCATCGGGACCTCCTTCGGTTACATGGACCCGATGGCCACCGTGGCAGAGGAATACCCGGATATCACGTTCATCCATATCAGCGGCTACAAGTCCAACATGAAGAACTTTGGCAACCTGTTTGGCTCCATGGAAGATATGAAGTACCTGGCCGGGATGCTGGCCGGCTCACGGGCCAAATTGGATGGCAATCCCAAGCTCGGTTACATGGCGACCTTCCCCATTCCAGAGGAATTGCGCCTGGGTAATGCTTTTGCGCTCGGGATGAGAAAGACCTGCCCGGAGTGCACGATGGATGTACGCTGGATCAGCACCTGGCACGATCCTGTGGCTGAGAAAGATGCGGCAGCCTCGCTCTTTGATGCCGGCGCCCAGGTTGTCCTGACCGGCGCGGATACACCGGCAGTGGCGGATGTTGCTCAAACGAAGGGCAAATGGGGCATCACCTATGACTATATTGGTTCCTGCAAAGTGGAGCGCTGCCTGACCACGATCTATTGGAACTGGGGTCCCATTTATGCCAAAGTCGCCCAGGGCGTGATCGCCAAGACCTACAAGCCAGGCTTCGATTATTTCGATGCCGATAGCGGCAGCCTGGGACTGTATGGCTTCATGCAAGGACAAACCCTGACCACAGGCGAAGCTGCTCTGCCAGCAGCTGATATCCAGATGGTCAGAGACATTCTGGCACAAATGCTGGCGGGCACGTTCAACCGCTTCGATGTCTTTTCCGGCCCGATCAATGACAACAAGGGCAATGTGATTGTTGCGGCTGGCGAGAAATTCGTCCAGGCAGACCTCGACCAGTTCCCGCCCGGAGCACCCGGATTGGAATGCACCCACTGCATGTACTGGTGGGCTGAGGGCATCACCGCCGAACTTCCTTCGCTAACTCCGTAAGCTTCCATCAACAACAAGTAAATGGGGCCAGAATCCTTCAGGATTCTGGCCCTACCCTGTCATTATTTCTATTCTTATTACTGCACTTGGGTGAGATTACCAACGAGTTGAGACTTGGCTCGCCGCAGGAGCGACAAAGTGGAAATCAATCAAACGGAAACAACCATTCCGTCCATTGAAGAGAAGGGCTCCCTGTTTGTGGAGATGCACAGCATTGTCAAACGCTTTCCGGGCGTGCTGGCAAACGATCATATGGATTTCGATGTGCGCCATAGCGAAATCCATGCCCTGCTGGGTGAAAATGGGGCGGGCAAGAGCACTTTGATGAATATACTGGCCGGACTCTACCAACCTGAATCCGGTGTGATCAAAGTCAAAGGAAACGAAGTTAAATTTACCTCCCCGCGGGATGCCATCCAGGCTGGCATCGGGATGGTGCACCAGCACTTCATGCTGGTACAAACGCAGACAGTCACCGAAAACATCCAGCTTGGATTGGACAAACCCCGCTTTTTCATGAATCTGCGCGAATTAGATCGTGAAGTAGCGGGATTAAGCGAACGGTTTGGGTTGAAAGTGGATCCACGCGCCAAGATCTGGCAGTTATCTGTTGGAGAACAACAACGCGTCGAGATCCTGAAAATGCTTTATCGCGGTACAGACATTCTGATCATGGATGAACCCACCGCGGTCCTGGCCCCGCAGGAGATCAACGATTTGTTCAAGACCCTGCGGGCAATGGTGGTAGAGGGGAAGTCAATCATCTTTATCAGCCATAAATTACAAGAGGTTATGGCCATCGCAGACCGTATCACAGTACTCCGCAAGGGCAGGGTAACCGCGGCGGGGTTGGACGCCAAACAAACTACTCGCCCGGAGTTGGCCCGGCAAATGGTGGGTCGGGAAGTGATTTTTCAGCTGGACAAGAAACCAAAAGAGCCCGGCAAAACGGTATTGCAGGTTAATGATATACACGCAGAGAACGATAAAGGTCTGCACGCCTTGAACGGTGTGTCGTTGAATGTATGCGCGGGAGAGATCGTTGGTGTGGCGGGCGTGGCGGGCAATGGCCAGCGGGAACTTGCCCAGGTCATCACCGGTTTACGCAAATGTACGAGCGGGGAAATCTCGCTCAGCGGAGAAAAGCTGACCAATCGTTCGGCCCTTTTTGGAATCCTGCGGGGTATTGCGCATGTGCCGGAAGACAGGACCCGTGTTGGTACTGCGCCTGATTTGAGCGTGACCGACAATGTCATCATGAAACAGTATCGCCTGCCTCCAATCGCACGGCACGGGATGTTAAGCATGCCGGTTGCAACCAAGTTCGCCAACCAGTTGAAGGCAGACTATGACATCATCGTTCCGAACGTTGAGACCCCGGTCCGGTTGCTTTCGGGTGGAAACCTGCAAAGGGTAATCCTGGCACGCGAGATTTCAGGCCAACCTTCCTTACTAGTGGCCGTACAACCAACTCGCGGGTTGGATGTTGGCGCAATCGAAGGAGTACACCGGCTCCTGTTGGCACAACGGGAGGCAGGGGCAGCCATCCTGCTCATTTCGGAAGAGCTGGAAGAACTACTGTCGCTCAGTGATCGCGTTTTCGTGATCTATGAAGGGCGCATAATGGGTGAAATCAATATCAGAACGAGCGAAACGACCGATGAACTGATCGAAACGGTTGGCCTGATGATGACCGGAACCCCGCTGGACCAGATCCACACAGGAGAAGCTGTAAGAAATGTCTGAGACCTTGCCAATTCAAACTCCCCTTCGAAACAAACGCTTCCCTTTTCACCTGAATATCGAACCACGCTTGAGCGAACCGCCGCGTTGGTATCCGGTTGCGGTTTCCCTGGGAGCCATTCTTGTGGCGCTCATCATCGGTGGCATCATGATCGCTTTTGCCGGAGGGGATCCATTCCGTTCCTACCTCCATATTGCGGAAGCTTCTTTTGGCAGTATTGGCGTCCTGTCGGATACCATTGTCAAAGCGACACCAATCCTTCTGACGAGCCTGGCGTGTTCGATCGCGTTCCGCATGCGCTTGTGGAACATCGGTGCGGAAGGCCAGTTCATCATGGGGGCATTTGGAGCCAGCGCCATTGTATTGACCCCGATCCTGCCTGAAAATACACCCGCCTGGATCTTCATCCCTGTCATGATCCTGGCTGGGATGCTGGCGGGCGCATTATGGGGTTTGATCCCTGGATTATTAAAGGCGTTCTTGAATGTGAACGAAATCATCAGTTCCCTGATGATGAACTACATTGCCATCGCGTGGGTCAACTTCTTCGTCTTTGCGGTATGGACGGAGGGCGGGTTCCAGATGACACACCAGTTTGCCAGGAACGCATGGCTCCCCCGTCTCCTGGATTATGCAAGTACCATCCCGGTGTTGCGAGGCCTGACAACCCACCTGGGATTTGTTTTTGGGGTCGTGGCGGCGGTGATCCTATGGATCATCATTTATCGCAGCCGCTGGGGGTATGAAATCCGCCTGATCGGAGACAATAAACACGCCGCCCAATACGCCGGCATTAACATTACCAGCAATATCGTACTTGTCATGATGGTTTCGGGTGCGCTGGCTGGGCTGGGGGGCATGTCCGAGGTGGCAGGCGTGGTACATCGTCTACAAACATCCCCTGTTGCGGCAGGTTATGGCTTTACCGGGATCATTGTTGCTTGGCTGGCGAAGTTGAACCCACTCGTGGCCATCCTGGTGTCGATATTGTTCGGTGCCCTGATACTTGCCGGGCGGGAAATCCAACCATCCGGCGTTCCCAAAATGATCCAAGGGGTTATTCTAGTATGCCTGATCGCCAGTGACTACTTACTGCGTTATCGAGTTACCATCGTGCGCACCGGAAAGGAAGCCTGAGACATGCAAGCAATCATCAATATCCTGCAGGCAGGTGTGGCGTCAGGTACGGTGCTCTTGTTCGCAACCGTTGGTGAACTCTTCGCTGAACGTTCCGGTGTGATGAATCTGGGAGTGGAGGGGATGATGCTGATGGGGGCGATGAGCGCGTACAACGTAGCGGTCGCTACGGGAAATCCATGGCTGGGGGTATTGGTAGCGATGCTCGCGGCGGGTCTGCTCAGTCAGGTGCATGCCTTCATTACCATCACCTTGCATGCCGACCAGGTGGTGAGCGGGCTCTCACTGACTTTCCTGGGAACCGGCATCAGCCTGGTACTGGGTGAAGGCTTAAGCAAGGCTGGGACGGTATCCCTTCTATCCTCCTTTTCAATACCACTGCTCGCCCAAATTCCGGTGCTTGGGCCTATTTTCTTTGCAGATCAGAGTGTAATGGTATATATCGGTTATTTGTTGATCCCACTGGCTTGGTATTACATCAATCGCACCCGGCCGGGTATGCACCTTCGTGCGGTGGGTGAACACCCGGCAGCCGCCGACGCCCTGGGAATCAACGTGTCTCTCCTGCGCTATTTCTATGTGTTCGTTGGCGGTTTACTGGCAGGCCTGGCGGGAGCCACGATCAGCCTGGCGGTTTCTCCGGGATGGTTCAGCGAACTGACCACCGGCGGACAGGGCTGGATCGCGGTCGGTCTGGTCATCTTCGCCCAGTGGAACCCTATGCGTGCTGCAGTTGGATCCTATACGTTTGGTGCACTGCGACGCCTGATCCTCGATATTCAAGGACCCACAACCCTGCTTGGCATGCGCAACCCTTTTTATTACAATCCTTACTGGGGTTTCTTCCTGCAGATGATCCCGTATGCCTTTACCATCATTGTGCTGGTAATTGGTTCGCGGGAGGCCATGCGCAAGCGCCTGGGAGCACCGGCAGCATTGGGGACTCCTTACATCCGGGGTGAGAGAGGCTTGTAAGGTTTCGCGTGCCATCATCTTTCATGGGGGAGTGGGATTTCCATTGTTGATCCATACACCTCGAAGAATGAGGTTGCATAGGTTCGGTAGTTGTTGCAGCGAAACAATTCCCCTTTGCAAAGTCGTTGGGTTGTGAACTTTTCGAAACGGGCCACCGGCCCATCAATTATCAGGTAGAATATTTTAACCAAGAATTTATGAACCTTTGGCAGCAATACCTTCGCCCACGTAGCCTAACGGAAGCCCTCCAGGTACTTCATTCTGCCCCCAGCCCAGTGCGGGTCATTGCAGGCGGGACTGACCTCATGCTGGATCTGAAACAGGGTCGTCTGCCACCTGTCCACACGCTGGTGGATCTCACCGGTATTTCTGAGATGAACGTGATCGAAATTCGGGGGAAGGAGCTGTTTATCGGGGCGGCTACACCGCTCAGCCAGATTGCCACCTCACCGCTGGTGGAGGAACATGCCCGGGCACTGACAGAAGCCTGCGGCCTGATCGCTGGTCCCCAGGTTCGCAACGTGGCGACGCTGGGTGGGAATGTTGCCCATGCCCTCCCGGCGGCAGATGGGACGATCGCCCTTACCGCCCTGGGCACGCAGGCGCTCATCGTGGACCTTAATGGTCGACGGCGCCTTCCCCTGGCCGAGCTCTTCCTAGGGCCGGGAGAGACCGCGCTCAAGGTTGGCCAGGAACTCCTGGAAGGGTTCTACCTGCCTTTGTGCAGTACCGGCCAGGCTTCAGCCTTTAATCGGGTAATGCGCGTCCAGGGAATTGCCCTGCCCATCCTGAACCTGGCAATCTGGCTGGAAAGGAAAAACGGCAACATTTCGCAGATCCACATTTCTGCCGGACCTTCCGGTCCGACCCCGCGGCGGTTCCCAAAGACTGAAGAAGCCCTGTGCAGGCAACCTTTTACCTCCGAATTCTGCGAGCGTGCCCTGGTTATCATGCTGGACGAAGTGCATTTCCGGGCCAGCCCTCACCGCGCCAGTTCTGAGTACCGCCAGCATCTGGCCGCAGTTCTACTGCAGGATACCCTGAAGACTGTCTGGCAGCGAGCGAGATAACAGGAATTTCATGGCTCAAAAGATTTCCCTTAACGTTAACGACAAACATTACGAGCTTGCCTGCCTGCCAGGCGAAACACTGGCTGAATTACTCCGCAACCGTCTCAATCTTACCGGCACCAAGATAGGCTGCGGGGAAGCCGAATGCGGGTCGTGCACAGTGGTGATCGATGGACAGGCGGTGATGTCGTGCGTCTACCCGGCTGAACGGGCAGATGGCAAACGCGTCACCACCATCGAGGGCCTCATCGGACCAGATGGCGCTCTCCATCCTCTGCAGGACGCCTTCATCAAGCACGGCGCTGTTCAGTGCGGGTTCTGCATCCCTGGCCAGATCATGACGGCTTATGCCTTGTTGGAGCACAACCCCGATCCATCTCAGGCGGAGATCCGATCAGCTCTCAAGGATACGCTCTGCCGGTGCGCCGGGTATCCTTCCATCGAGAATGCCATCCGGGAGGCGGCCAGTTCACTGAGGACGGGTGAGCCCATTAAAGGTGCAAGCGTACCTGATTCTGAATCTGTGTCCCAGGTCATCGGTCGGACAACCATTCGTCCGGATGCAAAGTCCAAGGTAACCGGAAGTGCCATTTATACGGACGACCTGAAATTCGAGAAGATGCTGTATGCCGCTGTCCGCCGAGCGGAGGTGCCGCATGCCATCCTGCGTGAAGTGGACTTTGATGCGGCACTTTCAGTGCCAGGTGTTGTGGCGGTGTTGACCGCCAAAGATGTTCCCGGCGACAAGAACCATGGGCTGGTCATATTTGACTGGCCGACGATGATCGGGATCGGAGAGCGCATTCGATACGTGGGCGACGCGCTAGCGATCATAGCTGCCGAAACCCAGGAAGCCGCTCTCGAAGCGGCAACCAGGATCGAGGTGCGTTTTGACGAATTGCCCGTAGTCAACGACCCGGTGCAAGCGCGCCAGCCGGATGCCCCAATCCTGCACGAGAACGGCAACCTGCTCAAGCATATCAAGGTGCGCAAAGGGGACATGGAACAGGGTTTCCGTGAAGCGGAGGTGATCCTGGAACATACCTTCCACACGCCCCAGATGGACCATGCTTTCCTGGAACCGGAGTGCAGTATTGCGGTACCTCTCGCGGATGGGCGGATGGAAATTTACGTTGGGTCACAAATCCCATATTCCGACCGCAGCCAGGTGGCGACCGCCTTGGGCTGGCCAGAAGAACGTGTGCACGTTGTTGGACAGTTGATGGGCGGCGGCTTTGGCGGGAAGGAAGATATTGCCGGTCAAATTCATGCCGCCCTGCTTGCAAATGCGACCGGAAAGCCAGTGAAATTACTCTACAACCGCCGCGAGAGCCTGATCGCCCATCCCAAGCGCCATGCCACACAAATACGGGTCAAGATTGGCGCGAAGCGGGACGGGCGGATGATGGCCGTGGAGACTGAACTGTATGGGGATACAGGGGCCTATGCTTCGCTGGGCGAAAAGGTGATGACGCGCGCCACCACCCATTCGGCTGGGCCTTACGAGGTCGAGCACGTGCGCGCCGACTGCTATGCCATGTATACCAACAACCCACCTGCCGGAGCCTTCCGCGGCTTTGGCGTGCTTCAATCGGCATTTGCAGTGGAAAGCATGATGGACATGCTGGCTGTAGAACTGAGCCTCGACCCGGTGGATCTACGCCGGATGAATGCCCTCCATGTGGGCAGTATCACCAATACCGGTCAAAAACTATGGGAGAGCGTCGGCCTGCTCGATTGTATCAACCGCGTGGATGCCGAAATGCGCAAGTATTGCTCCACTCCCTTCTCTGCCAGGCGTGTAAATGGAGAAGGAGGCCGGGTGCGGGCCTGGGGTTTCGCGGCGGCTTATAAAAACACCGGCCTGGGCGGTGGTGCACCCGATAAATCCGGAGCTGAAGTGCAGTTGTATCCCGACGGATCGCTGGAGGTGCGCACATCTGCGGCTGAACTTGGCCAGGGGCTTGTCACCGTACTGAGGATGATCGTTGCGGAGGAATTTAACTTGCCGCCGGAACGGGTGCGCGTCCTGGTAATGGACACCGACCTGACTCCTGACGGCGGCCCGACCACTGCCTCCCGCCAGACCTATGTGACGGGTAACGCAGCCAGATTGGCAGCCCAGTCGCTGCGTCAAGCAGTCACCTCCTTCCTGACCGAGAAACATGATGTAGCACCAGAGCGTATCCGCTTTATCGAAGGGCTTGTCCAGGTGGATGGGCAGCTGGATAACCTGGGTGAAGTTGCATCTGAAATGCAGGCGGCGGGCATTTTGCCGCGGGCGCTTTATGAATACTCAGCTCCCAGGACCATGCCGCTCGGTGAGGGTGGCGACATGCATTTTGCCTTTTCCTTCGCCGCACAGGCTGCTGAGGTTGAAGTCAATACTGATACCGGTGAAGTCCGCGTCCTGCGGGTCATCTCAGCGAACGATGTTGGCCGGGCGATCAACCCGCTTGGCCTGCGGGGGCAGGTGGAAGGCGGCATTATGATGGGGTTGGGTAATACCATTACCGAACACTTTATTGTTGAAAATGGGCGCGTTATCACCGATCGACTGGCACGTTACCGGATCCCGTCCATCATGCACATGCCGGAGATCACACCCATCATCGTTGAGCATCCCACCCGGGATGGGCCTTATGGAGCCAAAGGTGTGGGTGAAGTGGTCTGCATTCCCACCCCGGCAGCCATAAGCAATGCCATCTTCAATGCCGTCGGTATACGGATTGACAGTCTACCGATAGACCAGGAGCAAATCGCCAGGGAGTTGAGTAGCAGGCTTCCTCAAACGGGGGAGAGAATTTGACTAAAGTCATTGGGTGAAAAGACGCGCTACGATATACAGGAGAGAACCACAATCACATGCCCGGTGTCGTTGCTATAAGAGGTAAGCTCGATCATCAAGCTGTATGATAAAAAAGTAACGCTATGATTAGCCTGGCTTCTACTACCAGCGAAACTTGTTGCAGGGGGATTATTAAAGCCCAGAGCGGAGGCCAGACCTTGATAGAACTGGCGACCTGATCGAGAACAGCGGCAATATAGCTATAGATATTCGCATTGAACTCCTGCGGCGCGGTGGCATTCGGCATGACCGGTACGGCGGGTCAGTTTGAAAGGGGCATACCGACGGGATGGAAGTACTGTGAGATGCCTGCTAGGAAGCCCATGGAACCAATATGGGCTGCAAGGATCATGGAGCAGATCGGGCATTACAGAAGCAGTCGTGGGTGTTCCGGTTGGGTTTTAGGTGGGCGTAGCTGTTATTGAAGGCACGCCGGCGGTAGCAACCTGCGGTGAATTGGTGGCTGTCCCCAGCAGAGTTTGGGAAGGGAGGGGAGCTTGCGTGGTGGGGATGGACTGCGAGAACAGGTTCCACGCCAACGACAGAAATCCAATCGAACCCAGAAAAGGTTTTCTAATATTTAGCATAGACTTCTCCTTTCTGAAACCTTTATTACGATAATTCTAAATGATGAGAGGTCCATGAAATTTCAGTCACGAATTAATATGTGCCATTGCGGGATCGTTGGCATGGGTTTTACCCCAAAATAAGGCGGTAACGAACTTCTCCCTACGTTATAATTGGTATATGACGATATTTATTGGCTATCGCTGTTCGCTCTGCAATACCGAGTACCTGCCTGGCCAGGTCACCTATACCTGCCCGAAGGACGGGGGCAACCTGGACGTGGTACTTGATTACGATGCCATCCGCCAGAAATTCCAACCCGAAGATCTAAACTCGCGCGCCGAGGACTCGCTTTGGCGTTACCTGCCACTTTTACCCGTTCCTGACCCAGGCGGGGAAGGGACTCCCCTGCGAGCAGCAGGCTGGACGCCGGTCTTCACTCTTTCACGCTTGGCGGAGAAACTTGGTCTTGAGCATATCTGGCTCAAGGACGAGAGCCGCAACCCGACGGCTTCCTTCAAAGACCGTGCCAGTGCAGTGGTAGTGGCGCGGGCGCGTGAGATCGGTGCGGAAGTGGTTGTTACGGCTTCCACTGGCAATGCCGGAGCGGCTTTGGCGGGCATGGCAGCCGCCGTTGGGCAAAAGGCGGTCATCTTTGCACCGAAATCCGCACCCCAGGCAAAAGTGGCCCAACTGCTCGTTTATGGTGCCAAGGTCATCCTGGTGGATGGCACTTACGACGAGGCTTTCGATCTGACCATCCTGGCGGCGCAGGAATTTGGCTGGTACTGTCGTAACACAGGTTACAACCCGTTCACAGCTGAAGGGAAAAAGACCGCTGGGCTGGAGATCTGGGATTGGTATACCCAGAAAAAGGGATGGATGACGGAACACGGAGAGTCTGTCAGTGAGACTCCGCTGACCGTTTTCGTTTCGGTGGGCGATGGGAATATCATCTCTGGCATCCATAAAGGGTTCAAGGATCTGATGGCTTTGGGATGGATGGAGCAAATGCCCCGGATCATTGGCGTACAGGCCGAAGGATCCGCAGCGATCGCAAATGCATTTCACGCTGGTACGGAAAAGATCGTTCCCGTCCTTGCCAAAACGATTGCCGACAGCATCTCGGTTGACCTACCACGGGATGGCGTGCGGGCCGTGCGGGCAGCCCGTGAGACCGGCGGCACGTATATTAAAGTCAGCGATGATGAGATACTGAAAGCCATTGCGACACTTGGCCCGCTGGGGATCTTCGCCGAACCCGCTGGCGCAACGGCCTATGCAGGCCTGGTGCGGGCCGCAGGTCAGGAGATCGTCAAGGCAGGCGACCCGGTGCTGGTGATTAATACAGGTTCGGGGTTGAAGGACGTGCGAGCAGCCATGCAGGCAGTGGTCGCGGCTCCGGTGATCGAACCGACGCTGGAGGCGGTCAAGCGAGTTCTATGAAAGAGCATATGCGTCCCTGGAGCCTTTCGGTCCGGTACCTGGTCTTTGCAGCCTTATTCATCCTGTTGGCGGCGGGACTTTGGGCCATCCGCAGCGTTCTGGAACCGTTGGTCATTGCAGCGTTCATTGCCTATCTCATCCATCCCGCGGTTAATTATTTAACCAGGCGGACGAGCCTAGCGCGCACTGCGGCGGTCAACCTGGTCTATTTCATTACCCTGGCAGTGCTGATCGGCACGCCATCCACTCTGACGCCATTGTTTTTCGATGAATTCAAGCAGGTGATCACCGACGTGCTTAATCTATTTGATCAGCTTATTGTCTGGTTGGTGAAACCACACATCATCCCCGGTCTTCCGATCGACTTTGGGCAATGGGCCAACCGGTTAACCCAGTTCCGCTCCACCTTTCTATCGTCCCTGCCGGACCAGGCACTGCAACTATTGGGCAAAACCTCCGTGACCGCCCTGTGGCTGCTGGTGATCCTGACGGCGGTCTATTATTTCCTTGCTGAGTGGCCGCGCCTGCGCAGTGGTTTTGTTGACTCCTTCCCTGAGGGGTACCACGCTGAACTCAACGAGCTATACCAGCGGGTTCGCAGCATCTGGTTGAACTATTTGCGCGGCCAATTATTGTTGATGGCCATCGTCGGCGTAGCCTTCACGATCGCCTGGACAGTGATCGGCATTCCCGGAGCCCTGGTTCTGGGGGTTGTGGCGGGTTTCCTAACCTTGATCCCGGATGTTGGCCCATTCCTGGCAGCGATGCTGGCAATCGGCGTAGCGCTGCTCGAAGGGTCGAACTGGAGATGGATGCCAGCCTCCAATTTCATTGTGGCATTAATTGCCCTGGCAGTCTATCTGATCCTGATCGCGATCAAAAACTTCTGGCTGAGGCCCTTCATCATGGGCCGCAGTGTGCACATGCACGAGGCACTGGTCTTGATATCCATTATCCTCTCAACGATCCTGTGGGGCATCCTGGGCGCCCTGCTCGTGGTACCAGTACTGGCTACGCTTGGCGTAGTCTTTGATTACCTGCGCCGCCGTATTTTGGGAATGCCTCCTTTCCCTCTGACGGAATCGTTCGTACTGGAAGCCCCAATGGTTTCCGGACAGGAAAAGGTGGCGGCTTTGAAATCCAAGATCTCCAGAAAGAAGAAGGAATAGCATGCCGGTCACATTTTCGATCGTTGCTCCGATCTTTAATGAATTGGACAACCTGCCCGAACTCCACCGCCGTGTGCGGGATGTAATGGTCGCCACGGGCGAGACCTGGGAACTGGTGCTCGTGGACGATGGCTCGACCGACGGTTCGACAGAAAGGATTCTCGAACTGGCGAAGCAGGATGAACGCGTGCGCCCGGTGATCTTTGCGCGCAACTTCGGACACCAACCGGCGATCACAGCTGGCTGGGACTTTGCACTTGGCGATGCAGTGGTCATTATCGATGCGGACTTGCAGGACCCGCCTGAGGCCATTCCGGATCTGATCGCAAAATGGCGCGAGGGATTCGAAGTGGTCTACGCGATTCGGGCTGAACGTGATGGGGAAACTTGGTTCAAGAAGACCACCGCAGCTCTGTTCTACCGGATCGTCCAGCGCATTACCGATGTCAAGATCCCGGTGGATACTGGCGATTTTCGCCTGATGGACCGCAAGGTGGTGGAAGTGCTGAAAACAATGCACGAGAGGCACCGTTTCCCGCGCGGCATGTCAGCGTGGGTGGGCTTCCGGCAGATCGGTGTACCGTATAAACGCGCTGCCCGTTACGCCGGTGTGACCAAGTATCCCTTCAGCAAGATGCTCAAACTGGCGCTGAATGCCATCACCGGTTTTTCGTATTTTCCCCTTCAATTGGCAACATATTTCGGGTTTGTCGCAGCGGGTCTGGCGATCATCGCCATTCCGGTGGTCATCATCATGCGCGTGGTGGGGCATGGGGCTTTCCTCGGGCAAGCCACCACGCTGATTGCTGTGCTGTTCCTGGGCGGGGTGCAATTGATCTCGCTGGGTGTGTTGGGCGAATACCTGGGTCGGATCTATGACGAGGTGAAGGGGAGACCTCTTTATATCGTGCGTGAGGGACCGAAAAAATAAATTTCCAGGGCGGAGGCCACCTTAATAGGATAGTTTCCGCCCTTGTGTTTTTGGAGAAGAAATGACTTTCGATTTTGAGCGTATGATCGACCGCACTAATACCAATTCCATTAAATGGCATCAATACCCGGAAGACGTGCTGCCTCTTTGGGTGGCGGATATGGATTTGGCCGCTCCCGAACCGGTGCAAGAGGCCCTGTGCCGCGCCGTGGAACACGGTATTTTTGGGTACGAATTCCCCAACAAGGTACTGCTCGAGACAGTGGCTGCCCGGATGGACAACTTATACGGCTGGCAGGTATCGCCCGACACGGTGGTGGCCATACCGGGGGTGATTGCCGGTTTCACTGCAGCGGCGCGGACGGTCTGCACGGCGGGGCAGGGAATCCTGGTCCAGCCGCCAGTCTACCCGCCCTTCCTGTCGGTCCATAAGAGCAGCGCGCTGGTGAGGCAAGATGCCCCACTCAGGATGACTGCGGAGGGGGCGCGCTTGCATTACTTTGTGGATATGGATATGTTCAAGGAAGCAGTCCATTCAGGCGGTGCACAGACTGGCATGTTCCTGCTTTGCAATCCCCAAAACCCCACCGGGCAGGTCTATTCGCACGACGACCTGACCCGCATGGCAGAAATCTGCCAACGCAATAATATCTACATCTGTTCGGATGAAATCCACAGCGAACTCCTGCTGGGCGAAGGGCCGGCCTGCGGCCAGGGGGCGGGACGACACATCCCGATCGCCTCGCTCGGTCTTGAAATTGCGGACCGTACGATCACCCTCATTGCCCCAAGTAAAACATTCAACGTACCCGGCCTGTTCTGCGGGTTTGCCATCATCACCAACCAGGACCTGCTCAAACGTTATAAGGAAACCGTCGAACAGATGTCGTTGCATGTCAACAGCCTGGGGCTGACGGCCGCGCAGGCGGCCTTCTCGGGTATGTGCGATGACTGGCTGGCAGCTTTGCGCGTCCACCTGACGGGAAACCGGGATTTCCTTGTCGATATCGTTAAACGGGAATTCAAAGGCATGCGGGTCACGGTTCCGGAAGCCACGTACCTGGCCTGGCTGGACTGCAACGAACTAGTGCGAGCCAGTAGGATTACAGGCACCCCGTACGAGTTCTTCCTGAAAAAGGCCAAAGTGGCCTTGAACGAAGGCAAAGCGTTTGGTATCGGCGGGGATGGGTTCGTGCGCTTGAACTTTGGTTGTCCGAGAAAAACGCTGGAAGAAGCGCTGGAACGGATGAAGGCTGCCCTGGCTTGAGAAACGTAAAGGCGGATGGAGGTCATCCATCCGCCAGGCGGTTATTTCCGAGGAAAGAGCGGGAAAAATCAAGGTTCGTCATACAAGACGTCTGGCTCGGGCATGGGAGCCTTCGGCCAGGATCGAATCACCCGGTCTTTCCTCCTACGCAGTACTCATCGATGTTTCTAAGCATGTTGCTCGGTGGGCACCTCCTTCCGGCCTGATTACGGCCTGACTCCATCATACAACGGATTCGATAAAAATTACATTAGAAATAACTATCATTTTGGTTATAGGTTATGCAGACAAAACAGGGTGCCGTTAACCACGGAGGGCAGCAAAAGGTACACAGTAAAAACGTCCAGGCGAAGCACTTGTTTCCAGCACCATACAAAAGCGTAATGACTGGCAGAATAGTTATGAGGATATAATCTTTTAAATTCAAGTTGTTATCGTGGAGGAAAAATGTATTCGCTTGCTTCCGATGAAAAGGCTTGCGGTGTAATGATCTATACTCAAAATACGCTAATCTGTGGCGATGCAGTGACCAAGCAAAGCAACCGCGTTAGCGTCTGGTTGAGGACCGAGGGCGCACCGGAATATATCCATCTTCTCAAGTCGCAGGTGTTCAATTTAGGCGGAAGCGCGGTGAAGATATCGAGTTATTCAGAAATGTACATCCCCACAACAAAGATCATCGGTTTTCACCGGACGCCTCCAGCTCACGACCCTATGGATTATGACGAGACCGAAAAGAATCGCAAGATGCAGCCGATCACTGTGCTGGTTGGCACGTTCGTATTCAACGGCGGAATCCGTATCTCCACCCAGGTGGATCTAGGAACAAGCATCATCTCCGGGCGATCTGTCTGGATGTCCATCTACAATGTAAAAATCTCCAACCCACATCTGTCACATATGGAAGAGCTGCTAGTACCAATGCTGGTGGTGCGGCCAGGGCAGGTCAGTTTTTGCTTGAGCAGGTGATCCGGCAGTTGAATAAAGCAGATGGCGGTGCAACGATCAAGGTCGGCCGAGGGAAGGCTGCTTCTTGAACAAGGCCGGGAGATAATAGCCAAGGATGGCCCCGACCAGCGGATAGATCGCCTTGATAAACCCCATCGCTGGGGTGACCAACAGCAGCAGCACTCCCAGAAAGCTGACAACCAGCGTGGTGCCCAGACGGACCCATTGGCTGTTTCCGAGGGAAGCCTTACGCAGGCAGGACGTCAGCACGCCAGTACCCCATACTCCCAGGGTATAACCAAGCGCGAACACTACTAGTTCCCAGCCATTCCCCACTCCCAGCACGATCGCCCCAGCAAATCCGAGCAGGGATCCGACAATCAATTGCAGGATAACAATAAGAAGGTCAGCAAGCATTTTCATTGTAAAGCCTCCTGATAATGCGACAAAAATAGTCATAATATTGAACGGGTTATAATCCAAATTGTGGAAAAATTCAAGAGGCTGGAAACCGAGTGGGAGGGGAGACAGCCAGGCTAAACTGTGAGGAAGTAGTGCTGGCCAGGCTGGCAAGCTGGCGGCTATTTACATCAATAAACGCGTGACCTTTGGAATAGGAGACTACAAATGAAAATCTTGTTTATCGGCGGGACCGGCCTGATCAGTTCGGCCTGCTCTGAGCTGGCTGTGAGGCGCGGCCGGGAACTCTATATTCTCAACCGCGGCGAGTCGAAGAAATATCCCGTTCCAGAAGGCGCACAGCTGCTGGTCAGCGATGTACATGGCGACCCCGCCAGCCTTGCGGAGCTACTTGAGGGGCAGCATTTCGACACTGTGGTGGATTGGATCGCTTACACCGTGGACGATATCGAGAGGGATATCCGCCTGTTCAGCGGGAAAACCAGCCAATTCGTTTTTATCAGTTCTGCCAGCGCCTACCAGAAACCACCCATCCATTACATTATCACCGAAGAAACCCCATTGGTGAACCCCTTCTGGGAATACTCGGCCAACAAGATCGCATGTGAAGAACGCCTGATGCGCGAATACCAAGAGAGCGGATTCCCCGTCACCATCGTGCGCCCGTCGCATACCTACGGGCCGTCACAAATCCCTTTCTGCGTGGATAGCTGGCAGCATCCCTGGACAGTGATCGACCGGATTAAGAGCGGACGGAAAGTGATCATCCCCGGCGATGGCACATCGCTGTGGGTGTTGACCTGGAACGGTGACTTTGCATTGGGGTTCCTCGGCTTGCTGGGCCGCGCACAAACGATAGGCCAAGCCTTCCATATAACTTCTGATGAGGTTCTGACCTGGAACCAGATCTACCGGGAAGTAGGGCAGGCGCTCAACCTGGACCTGGAAATTGTGCATATCCCATCCGATTTGATCGCCACCTACGATCCGGAGGCCACTGGCAGCCTGATCGGCGACAAGGCCAACAGCGCCGTGTTCGATAACCGCAAAATCAAGGAACTGGTTCCGGAATTTACCTGCAGCGTTCCATGGGCGGAGGGAGTGCGCCGGGCAATCGCCTGGCACGAAGCCGACCCGGCCCGCCGCACTATTGACGAGCAAGCCAACCACCGCTGGGATACGATCCTCGCTGCTTATGAGCGGGCATTTCCCGGAAAATAAGCAGAGCCCGGATGAACAAGGCTGACAGTTACCGCCAGGTATTGAAAACACTTGCAGATTGGGAGCCATTCCTGTTACAGGAATCCGGACTGCCTGGCCCGCGCGGGAATCTGGAATTGGCGCAGGTGGTGGCTGATGAAGGCAGGCGGGAGCTGTTCGAGCATTTCCTGGAATTCACGCCTGAAGTCGCCCCAGTCAATTCGCCGCAGGAGTTCCTGGCTTTTTGCGGCGTGGTGGGACTGGGGAGATTCCTGGCGGAAGGGGACGATAGCATTTTAAAGGTGCTGCGCCCTTATGCCTCCGATCCGCGCTGGCGGACGCGGGAAGGGGTTGCTATGGCACTCCAACGGCTGGGAAAAACAAACATGGGTAGCCTTCTGGAGGCGATGGAAG
Organism: uncultured Anaerolineales bacterium; assembly: GCA_903884265.1. Classification (GTDB taxonomy): domain Bacteria; phylum Chloroflexota; class Anaerolineae; order Anaerolineales; family Villigracilaceae; genus UBA877. Next base: position 36,286 of record CAISEG010000003.1, read on the forward strand.
GGTGGAGCACAGGGAACTGGTACGAAAAACGTGCCGCGGCGGCTACCCTGGCAGAACCGGTGTTGTTAAAAAACAAAACCGATGCAGTCCGGGCGCTCCATATACTGGATGGGATAAGTGTCTCGATGGAAGGGTCCGCAGAGGCCCGCAATGTAGGTTTTAAGGTCTTGCAACAAGGTATGAGTTATTGCTGGAGCGTGGTGGTGGCAGCTGCACCCGCCGAAGGCAAGAAGTTGATGGAAAAATGGCTCACCTGCGACGATCACATCCTCCGGAAGGTGATGCAGGAGAACCTGAAGAAAAACCGCCTGGTGCGTATGGACCCGGATTGGGTGGAAAAGTGGAGGAAAGTTTGACGTAAATGCGTCGCTTTTTAATTTTCGCGATATAATCAAGTTGTCTGACAACTTCCCCTTTTACCCGCAAGGAGTTTCCCGAAAATGACTTCAATCGACCTGAGCCTGCATAAAGACCGCCGCGCCCGCGCCATCCAGCGCGCCCGCGAGCAAAAGATCGTCATCCCCACCTTCGCCCAGATGAAAGACCCGGCAAAGATCCCGGCCAAAGTAAAAGAAACGCTTACTG
>CAISEG010000004.1 GCA_903884265.1 uncultured Anaerolineales bacterium
AAGATGAAGACGACTTATGCCAATGTCTGCAATGTATCCAGTACGCGAGAAGAAGTTTCAGTGCTATTCGGAACAAACCAGACGGTGAACGTGGCCCGGGACGGCATAACCGTGGAACTGACAGACCGTATAATTCTGAACCCGTACGCAGCAAAACGCCTGGCCAACATTCTTACCGGCGTCCTAAAGCAGTACGAGGCCGCTTTTGGAGCTCTTCCTATTGATTAGTATTACATGTCAATGAACGCTGATAGTGCCCAGGAACAAGATAAATCCCCCGGTGGCACCCCTGCTTTATGGTCGTACTTCAGGGATGCCGCCGGGGATGATTATTTTCACTACTGGCTTGCCCTGCAGTCTGCTCTCGTAAGGAATGCCGTGCAGGGGCTCCTGGTGCTGGGAACAGCAGGCTCGGATTCATATGCCCCCGTTGCCAGATGGCCGGAAGGTAATTCCGATCTCGAAAGACTCGCTGAAATCTGTGAAAGTTCCCTTGAGCAGCGATGCGGTCTGCTTGCACCACTACCATCTCCCACCGGCTCATCAACCGCTCACCTCTGCTATGCCGTATCCTACCCGATTTTAATCGGCAACACCCTTCATGGAGTAGTTGCCCTGGAAGTTTCTGTAGAGTCTGAAGGAGAGTTGACCGGTTGCATGGAGCAGCTCCAGTGGGGTGTTTCCTGGCTGGAACTGTTTTTCCGGCGGCGGCGTTCTGCGGACGATGCGGTGCTGCTGTCGGGGATGAAGTCATCATTCGATCTGCTGGCGAGTGTTCTGGCTGAAGAGCGCTTTAGCGATGCAAGCATGATCTTTGTCACCGAAATGGCGACACTCATGAAATGCGACCGGGTAAGCCTCGGTTTCGTAAAAAAGAACCACGTTGGCATGGAGGCAATTTCCCACAGCGCCAGTTTCGGCAAGCAGATGAACCTCGTCCGTTTTATATGCGGCGCAATGGAGGAGGCGATTCTCCAGCGCAGCGAGATGATTTATCCGCTGCCACCGGAGGCCAAGGTACTGGTGACGCGTGATCATGAGGAACTCTCCAGACAGCAGGCCGGTGAATCAATACTTACTATCCCGCTGCATGCTCATGAACGCTATTACGGTGCCCTGACCCTGGAGCGCCCGTCGGATATTCCGTTTCCAGAGGATGAGATCAAGATCTGTCGCGGGATTTTTGCCCTGGTGGCGCCAATTCTGGAGGCAAAACGGCAAAATGACCGCTTATTGATTCTCAAGGCCGCAGATTCACTTCGAAAACAGATAGAACGGTTTCTGGGCGCTGGATATATTGGGCGCAAGCTAGCTGTCGTACTGCTGATAGCGGTAATGGTTTTCTTCAGTAAAGCCACCGGTGAATACCGTCTTACCGCCACAACGACTTTGGAGCCGCTGGTGCGCAGATCAATTGTCTCCCCGTTTAACGGATATGTCAAAGATGCCGCGGTCCGATCGGGAGATGTGGTCAAGAAGGGCACGGTTCTCTGCAGCCTGGACGCCAGGGATCTGCATCTGGAACGTGACAGATGGCTGAACCAGCAAACTCAGTATCAGCGCCAGCGCCAGGAGGCGATTGCATCAAACGACCGGGCAAAAGCAAACATCATTACTTCACAGCTCGATCAGGCCACGGCGCAGCTTGACCTTGTGCAAAGCCAGTTGAAGCGAACCACCCTGGCCGCCCCGTTTGCCGGGATTGTGGTCAGCGGTGATCTCAGCCAGAGGATTGATGG
>CAISEG010000005.1 GCA_903884265.1 uncultured Anaerolineales bacterium
CTGGCAGAAACTTGGTCCAGAAACGCATAAACGTTTGACGGTTAAGGCACGCTACAGCGAAAAGATTAATTACGGAAGTTATTAGGTGGCAGGGATCTATGAGCATACCTTCTATAACCCTCGGCGCGGCAGGTATGCCGGTACACTTCCTTCATGCCAATGGCTACCCGCCGGAATGTTATCTACCCCTGATCAGCAGGCTTTCAGTCCATTACCAGGTTATTTGCATGCGCCAGCGCCCTCTCTGGCCGGATTCCAAACCGGAGGAAATTGAGGACTGGCATCCGTTGACGGATGACTTCCTGCGTTTTCTGGATGAGCATCCAACCGGAAGGTCGATCGCCATCGGCCACTCGGTCGGTGGGATTGTTGCTCTGCGGGCTGCCCTGAGCCAGCCGGAACGCTTTCAGGCGCTGGTATTGATCGACCCGGTGCTATTTCCAACGTACGTCATCCGTTTCTGGCAGGTTGTGCGCACTTTCGGATTAGGCTACCAATTGCACCCACTCGTCCGGGCGTCTAAGAACCGCCGCCGCCAGTTTGACGATCTGGACAGGCTGTTCAATGGGTACCGACGCAAACCGATCTTCAGGTATATAGATGATGAAGCTTTGCGCGCCTATGTAAAGGGAATCGCCTGCCCCTGCGTGGGCGGGTATACGCTATGTTATAGCGTCGAGTGGGAGATGCGCATTTACGTCACCAGCCTTTGGCACGACATGGATATCTGGCGTGCCCTGCCGGGCCTGAAAATCCCGCTTTTGATCATTCGCGGAGCGGAAACAAATACATTGTGGGCCTCCACCACACATCGTATGCAGCAGAAAGTCCCCTCGGCCCAAATTGTAACCGTGCCGCAAGCCACCCACCTCGTGCCGCTCGAACACCCGGCTGAGGTTTACCAGGCGATCCAAGGATTTTTACAGGAGAATATATGACCGAACCAAGCTCTGCTGAACTTATGATCGTAAACGCTGCCCGGATGCTCAAAAACGGCGACGTGGTCTTTGTGGGTGTGGGGCAGCCCAACCTGGCCTGCAACCTCGCCAAGCGAACACATGCTCCGAATCTGATCATGATCTACGAAGCGGGTGTGATCGGTGCGGAACCGGCCCGCCTGCCCCTCTCCATCGGCGACCCGACACTGGTCAGCGGGTCATTGTCGGTGGTCAGTATGTACGATATCTTCACCAATTACCTGCAGCGCGGCAATGTTGATGTGGGGTTCCTGGGTGGTGCGCAAATAGATAAATTCGGTAATATAAACGCCACTATTATCGGAAATGACTATGCGCATCCTAAAGTACGGTTGCCAGGTTCAGGAGGCGCCCAGGAAATCGCCGCCTGGGCTAACCGCTGCTACATCATGACCCCCCACCAGAAGCGCCGCTTTCCTGAAAAGGTGGACTTCATTACCTCCGCTGGCTACCTGGATGGTAAAGGCGGGCGTGAGAAATCCGGCCTGCGCGGCAAGGGACCCATCGGTGTGGTCACAGACATCGGGTTCATGGAACCTGACGATACCGGTGAGTTGGTATTAACAGCGTTGCATCCTGGTAAGACAGCTGAAGACGCCATCAAAAACACCGGCTGGGCCCTGAAGGTTGCTGCTCAGCTCCACATTACAGAGCTGGTCACAGAAATGGAACTCAGGATCTTACATGAGGAGTTGGATCCGACCGGGATCTATCTTAAAGGAGGATAAAAGGAAGGAGGCTGGTATATTTTCATTGGCTCAGGCTGTAATAAGACTGGAACAGGTTGGTTATTTTCTCTTGATATCTCTTTAGCGATGGGATATAAAGGGGATACATAAATCATTCTTATTTCTTCCATACAGACTATAATTCTGCTGATATGTCAAAGATCAAAGTTGTCTTCTTCGATCTGGGATCCACGCTTGTCCATGCCGAAATTGCTTGGCCAGAGGCCGATTTTTGGCGTCGTGGGGACGCAGCTCTTGTGCAGGTGCTGCAGGGCGCTGGATTCCCCTTATCAGCCGAGACCTTTTTTGATGAATACAGCACATTTCTTGACAGGTATTACACGGACCTTTTGCCTGGCGAAAATATTGAACGAACTGCATTCTCGCTTTTGCAAGAGATTCTCGCCAAAAAAGGATATACCAACGTTCCAGTTCCTGTCCTCAGATCTGCGCTGGAGGCATTGTATGCGGTCACCGATCAGAACTGGATCAACGAAGAAGACGCCATCCCCACCCTGGAGGCGCTTAAACAACGGGGATACCACCTGGGCTTGATCTCCAACACCTCCGACGATGCCCATGTTCTGTACCTGTTGGACAAGAATGGGCTCAAGCCTTTTTTTGAGTCTGTGATCACTTCAGCGGCGCTGGGTATCCGCAAACCGGACCAGCGTATCTTCCAGGTCGCATTGGATCATTTCCAAGTCAAGCCTGAAGCTGCCGCGATGGTCGGAGATACTTTGGATGCAGATATACTGGGCGCCAACCACTTAGGCATCTATAGTATCTGGATCACACGCCGGGCCCAAATCCTGGAGGAAGGTGAATTGACCATACAGCCCCAGGCAGTGGTCTCAAGCCTCTCCCAGATCCCAGATTTGCTCTCCGAAGTTGAAAACGACCACGGAGAAGGTCTTGCTTAGGGCTCGGTTTTTTATATTCTGAGGTTATCGTTTACCCAATGACAGGCAAGAACAAGGCTGCCATCCGGCAGCCTTGTTCTTAATTCAGTTATAATTCTTAAAATTTTCTGTTCAAAGGAAACCAACATGCCCAGCAAAGTATACTTTGGTTCTGCCCACCAATCCCGTTTGGAAGCAAAAGAAACCTTACCAGCAAAACTCGACCTAATCCTCGAAAAACTTCAAATCCGCACCCGGGTCAAGGACGAGATCGTTGTCATCAAAATGCACACAGGCAACAACATCGGCTATTCAACCATCCACCCGGTCTTTGTTCGGCGTGTCGTCCAAGCCGTCAAGGACGGAGGCGGTAAACCCTTCATCGCAGATGTGAACTGGGACGTGGCCGGAGCCGAGACGCGTGGCTACACACAGGAGACCATTGGCTGCCCGATCTACCCTGCCGCCGGTCCGGATGAAAAATACTTTTACGAATACGAAAAACCTTTTAAAAGCATCCGAAAATGGAAACTGGCAGGCATGATCCATGATGCCACTTACCTGATAAACCTTTCCCACGTAAAAGGGCACCCATCCTGCGGTTTTGGCGCAGCGTTCAAGAACCTGGCGTTGGGCTGCATGGCCGGTGAAACCCGCAGCGACATGCACCACGCCATGCACTTCGATCAGTACTGGTTCCCGGAAAAATGTCCGGATCCAGAGATCATGAATCAAATCGCCGCAGCTTGCCCGTTTGAAGCCATCGTAGTGGACAAAAAAAAACCTGACCGGATGCACCTGCATATGGAACAGTGCAACCAATGCGGACGCTGTCTCAAAGTGGCTCCGCCCGGAAGCCTGAAGATCGATGCAGCCAACTTCAATACCTTCCAGGAAGCCTGCGCAATATCGACCAGTATCACGCTTTCCACCTTCGACCCCAAGAAGATCACTCATCTTTCGCTCGCCACTCAAATGACCCCGGTCTGCGACTGCTTTGGATTCACCTCCATGCCCATCCTGCCCGATGCAGGCATCTTTGGATCCGACGATATCATTGCCATTGAACGCGCTGTGCTGGATGCCACAGCTGGGATGCAGCTCATCGAGGAGAATTTACCGCTGGCGATGGAAATCCATACCCGCACAGGCCACCCATTCCAACAGATACACGGTCCACTAAAAGACCCATACCTCGTCACCGAATACGGAGAAAAACTCGGGCTCGGCAGCCGCAAATACAAACTTGTGGATGTTCTCCCCCTGGAAAAGGTGGAACGCTCCTCCCTGCCATATATCCGGGCATAAGAATTCTTAATAAAAATACCCTGACCTTTGAGATTTTCCGAGACTAAAGGCTATAATTCACTCCATGTCTGACCTGTTCGAACACGCAATGCAGCAACGCCTGAAGGATGAAGCCCCCCTGGCGGCGCGCATGCGCCCGCGTACTCTTGATGAGTACGTCGGCCAGGAACATATTGTTGGCCCGGGTAAACTCCTGCGACGCGCCATTGAAGCTGACCGGCTTTTCTCATCAATCCTCCTGTGGGGTCCTCCCGGAACCGGCAAGACCACCCTGGCTCAGGTCATTGCCAACCGCACTCAGTCACATTTCGAGACCCTCTCGGCTGTACTGGCAGGGAAAGCCGAACTAAAAGAAGTCATAGAAGCCGCCCAGGAGCGCCGCCGCCTGCATCAGAAGAAGACAACCCTTTTCGTAGACGAGGTCCATCGCTGGAACAAAGCCCAGCAGGACGCCCTCCTGCCGCACGTTGAGAACGGCACCGTTCTGCTCATCGGCGCCACAACTGAAAACCCCTATTTTGAGGTTATCGGCGCGCTGGTCTCCCGCAGCCGCGTCTTCCAACTGCTCCCGTTGACCAGCGAACAAACAGGTAAAATCCTCGACAAGGCGATCACTGACCCGGAGCGCGGATACGGTAAACGCAGTGTCCGTCTGGAGCCGGAGGCGCGCGCCCATTTAATCAACATTTCAGGCGGCGATGCCCGCAATGCGCTCAATGCCCTCGAGCTGGCGGTCGAATCCACCCCCCCCCATGCTGATGGCGTCATACAAATCACACTGGACGTTGCCCAGGAATCCATCCAACGCCGGGCCGTGCTTTATGACAAAGACGGCGACGCCCACTACGATACGATTTCAGCATTCATTAAATCTGTGCGTGGCTCCGATCCGGATGCGGCCCTTTATTGGCTGGCGAAAATGCTCTACGCCGGGGAAGACCCGCGCTTCATCCTGCGCCGTCTCATCATCCTGGCCGGGGAGGATATTGGCTTGGCCGACCCTATGGGGCTGGTGGTCGTCACGTCCGCCATGCAAGCCTTTACCTTTATCGGTCTGCCGGAAGGCGTTTACCCCATCGTCGAAGCGACACTTTATCTGGCAACCGCCCCCAAATCCAATACTGCCACATCTTATTTCAAAGCTTTCGAGCGCATCGAAAAGGAAGGGGTGGGCGATGTGCCCGATCATTTAAAAGACAACAACCGGGATGCGGTTGCCCTGGGTCACGGGAAGGGATATGTCTATCCGCACATGTCCGAAGATCACTTCACTCCCCAGCAATACCTGCCAAAAGAGCTCCTGGGAACATATTTCTACAAACCTTCCAGCGTGGGTAACGAAATAGCCGTGGCGGACCGGTTGACGCGCTGGCGCGAAGCCCAGCGCAAGGCGCTCGGGATCACCCGCCTCGAAGAAATTCCCGACCTGAGCCAGGAACAGATCGACGAGATGAAGCGGAAGATAAAATAACAAAATCGGTGAGCGCACTGCTCACCGATTTTCTCCACATATAAGCCATTTTTCCATCAAGCATTCGCTGTCCGCATAACCGGGTCAGCTTTGGGCTGTCTTTCTTTTCCGAAAAACCAGCCCAGGATCCCACCAGCCAATGCCCCCACGATACTATATTCAATATACGTTGGTCCGTCATTTCCCAGGGGCACCCGGCTGCTCAAGAACGAGCTAATGAAATGTCCGGTCAGGCTGCCAACTGCATAGGCAACCAGACCGATCAAAGCAAATTTCAAACAGGTTCTCCAGCCGCCAAAAGCAAAACCCAATCCGGCGCCGTGGAAAACACCAACCGTGCACATGACGGCAAGCACCAGGAACATATTAATCCAGGCGGTTTTCGTTGTTGGTAAATATCTGGTATTCATCAAAATAGTAGAAGTGCCTATTCTGACAAGATATGAAACCAGGGAGCCAAGGATGCCTGCCGCTGTCGTCCACAGTATGATCCGCAGAAAAGCACGGCTCCCACCACCTGCCGCGATCCCCAGCATCAGTCCGCATAAAATGACAGGAAGGGCTAATTCTATCGCTTCTAAAAGGATTACTAACCACGGGTGAATTTCATTTAGTTTCTGATATAGATTAGAACGCCATACCCAGCTAACCAATATCCAGCCCGCCATCATGCCTAATGCCGCCATCAATATAACTCTGGCCCGAACGACTTCAAATGATGTAGTTTTCATGACGCTGCCCTTTCGCAAATTAGATAGGTGTTCAACAATCAGGTTGACCGGTAGGTCAAACAGTTCGAAAATACACGCACGTACGACCAAGGTTGCACTAATCTTCGACGCATCATCAAGACTGGCAGTGAATACATCTTCCATTTCCTCCTTAAATTCGTTCTGGAATTCCCGTGGAAATAGACCCAGCAATAGGCCATAAATTTTCGAAACGCCCTGGATCAAGGCCTCCATTTTTCCTCCCCCACCGTCTGAGCCCGGACAAGCGCCAGCAAGGCCCGCAGCCGTTCCTTTTCCGCTCCAAGGATGCGCTGGCCGCGTTCGGTCAATGTGTAGATCTTGCGCGGACGGCCACCATCGTCCGGTTCGGGATCTTCACCCACGCGCTCTATCCAGCCGTCCTCCAGCAAGCGTTTGAGGGTGGTATATAGAGTGCTGACACTCAGGATGACGCGATTCTTGCTCAAGGCCTGTACTTCCTTGGCAATGGCATAACCATGCAGGGGACCAGACACAAGGCTGATGAGAATGTAAAGAGTTGTTTCCGATAAGGGAGAAAATTCATTTGGAGGAGTTGTTTCCATTCAAGATCTCCATTACATCATCAATTGATATATCATTCAATGATATATTACTCCGTTTTTTATTAATAGTCAAGCCTGCATGTATCCATTTCAGTCAAGAGCTGCAGAAGATTAATAAATGATTACAAAGTCTGCTGGGGTATAATTCAAGCAATGGAACATCGTCCTAATTCTTCATTTCGTCCTTACCTTGCCTCAGCTATCAGCCTTTTTATCCTCGGCTGGGGTGGTGCGGCATTTGCGGTTTTTTCACTCACCCCCACTGTCTGGGCACGCTGGCTGCTCTTCTTCGGAGGCAGCCTCGGCCTCATCAGCCTGGCCCTACCGGCAACCTGGTTCCTCAACCTGCGTTTTCCGTCCGATCCCCCCGCCGGATCCGCCATCATTGTACGGCAGGCCATCTGGGTCGGCGTGTACGGAGCTTTGCTGACCTGGCTCCAGCAGGCGCGCCTGGTTACGTTGTGGACCGGTCTCGGTCTGGCTGCTGGCCTGATCGCCATCGAATACCTCATCCGCATGAGGGAAAATGCCCGCTGGCGGCCTGCTGTTCAATTACCGCCGGCTACTGAACAACCCCCTGCAGATAGTAACCCATCGAAAGAATGAATCTGCGCAACCTTCCCTCGGTTGAACAACTTCTTCAAACCCGATTGGCGGCTGAACTCATCGCGAGTTATGGCCGTCCTTTGACATTACAGGCCATCCGCAGCACTCTTAACGAAGTGCGAAGCCACGCTTCAGGGACCAAAGAGGCCACCGTGCCCAACCGGGAAATCCTTCTGAACCGGGCGGGTTCGCTTTTGTACACCTGGACAGCTCCCACGCTTTTACCTGTCATCAACGCCAGCGGAGTCATCCTGCATACCAACTTGGGTCGCGCCCCGCTTTCCCCTGCTGCCATCCAATCCATGGATGCCATCTCACGCGGCTACTCAAATCTTGAATATGACCTGGAAACCGGCAAACGCGGCAGCCGCTTGATCCACGCTGAGACACTGCTCCAGAAGTTGACCGGCGCGGAAGCTGCCATGGTGGTCAATAATAATGCCGCGGCCATCCTTCTTGTCCTGTCTGCTCTCGCGAATAAAAAACGAGTGGTCATTTCACGTTCACAATTGATCGAAATCGGTGGCGGGTTTCGCATCCCAGACGTAATGAGGCAGTCAGGTGCAAAGCTGGTGGAAATCGGCGCCACCAACCGCGTCCATCTTTCTGATTATGAAGAAGCCCTATCCGAGCCAACCGCGTTGGTGATGCACGCACACCACTCGAACTTTAAAATGATCGGATTCACCGAAGAACCTGAGCAAAAAGAAATCGCGGACCTCGCACACAAATTCGGGGTGCTGTTTGTTGATGATCTCGGCTCCGGAACCCTGTTGGAAACCAAACGCTACGGGCTGGCTCACGAGTTTACGGTTCAAGAATCGCTCGCGGCCGGTGCTGACCTGGTATGTTTTTCCGGAGATAAGTTACTCGGCGGTCCACAGGCAGGCATCATCGTCGGCAAAGCCACCCTGCTTGCGAAAATCAAAAAGAACCCGCTCGCGCGGGCTGTGCGGGCCGATAAACTCTGCCTGGCAGCACTGACAGCCACTTTGCTGCACTATCTTAAAGACGAGGCCGAGGGCGAGATTCCCATCTGGCGAATGCTTTCGATTACGCCAAAGCAGGTGAAGGCGCGTGCCAAATACTGGGCTGCTGAACTTGGGCAAGGTGAGGTGCTTGAAGGTGAATCCACGGTCGGCGGTGGAAGCTTACCGGGTGAATCCCTGCCAACCTGGGTCCTGTCGCTGACCGTCAAAAATTCTGACAAGTTCATGGAAAGGTTACGCCAGGAACAACCGCCAATCATTGCCCGAACCGAAAACGGTCATATCCTGCTCGACCCGCGCACGGTAGCGCCCGAGCAGGATGGAGCACTGCTGGTCAATCTGGCGAATATCCTTCAATCTCAAAAGCGCAAGCGCAATCCTTGAGAAATCCATTCCATACTGGTAGATAAGCATATGCCTTTACATTCCGACCTAAGCCGAGTCCTGAAAAATACCAGCCGGACTTTTTTCATACCGATCGCCCGCCTGCCAGCCAAGCTCCAAGAAACGGTTGCCAGCGCCTATCTGTGTATGCGGGCAATAGATGAAATCGAAGACCATCCTGAACTGGATGATTCCACCAAGGCAGTCTTGCTGCACGGACTGGGTCCAATCCTGCAAGCGCATATCGGTGTGGGAAATCCACATGCCAGTCTCGCAGAATTGGATCTCTTTTTCTCCCCATATCGTTCCATCCTGCCAGAAGTCACTTTGCGGATTGGTGATTGGCTTTCAAGTACACCTACCGATATTGCCCCGCGTGTTTGGGATGCAACCATCGCAATGGCAGAGCGCATGGCCTATTGGGCGGAGAACCACTGGCAGATCCAGACTGAATCCGACTTGGACGGGTACACTTTCAGCGTGGCAGGCGCAGTCGGTTTACTGATCTGCGATATCTGGGGCTGGTTCGACGGGACACCCATCGACCGGATCTGCGCAGTTGAATTCGGGCGCGGCTTGCAAGCAGTCAACATTCTGCGCAATCGCAAGGAAGATAACGATCGCGGCGTGAATTTTTTCCCTGCTGGCTGGACAGATAAGGATATGTTCGCGTATGCCAGAAAAAACCTCGACCTTGCCAGAGCAGGGGTCATCAGCATGCCGAAAAGTTCCTTCAAGTTCTTTGTGGATATCCCCTTACACCTGGCAGAGGCCACCCTGAATGCAATCGAGAATGGAGTGGGGAAACTTTCCCGCGAGGAAGTTATGCAAATCGTGGGAAATGCCACATAACAAATAATTCCAATAATGCACGAGGTACAGGCAAAAAGAATACCAGATCGCTGCGGAAACCATTGAGGGTTAGAAGATTTAATGAGGAAAAGCACAGTCAAAATCCCTTGGATCATCTTGGCACCGATGGCAGTCGGAGCCATATTACGTGTTGCTCTTCTCTTCTATAATCCCTTCGATGCCCCATTCCACCTGGGGGGTATCTTCTACGAATTTTCCCGCCAGATAATCCTGAACCA
>CAISEG010000006.1 GCA_903884265.1 uncultured Anaerolineales bacterium
AGCCACAAGACCGGGTTATCACAGCCTACCGTGACCATGGTGTAGCTCTTAATTGTGGTATCCCAGCCAACCAGGTGATGGCGGAACTGATGGGCAAAGTTACAGGCGTCTCACAAGGTCGCGGCGGCTCGATGCACATGGCCGACGTGACGAAGAACTTCTGGGGCGGACATGCCATCGTGGGGGCGCACCTGCCACTGGCAGCAGGATTAGCCTTGGGCGACAAGTATGCCGGCCGCGATGGCGTGACAATCTGTATGTTTGGCGAAGGTGCCACCAATATTGGTTACTTCCACGAAGCATTGAACCTTTCCAAGGTCTGGGAACTACCCGTGTTGTGGGTATGCGAGAACAATATCTACGGAATGGGGACAACAGTCGGGCGCGCTTCAGCGGTGTCCGAGATCCAGCAAAAAGCTGAAGGTTACGGGATGGCGCATGAACGCGTGGACGGGATGGATGTATTGGCGGTCTACGAAGCCGCTCAAAAGGCCATCAAGGTGGTTCGCAGCGGGTCGGGACCGAGAATGCTGGAGATCATGACCTATCGCTTCCGCGGCCACTCGATGGGTGACCCTGAGCGCTATCGGAAGCAGGAGGAAGTGAAGAAGTGGGAAGAACTGGACCCGATCGGTGTTTTCCATGCTTATCTGATCGGGAACAAAAAAGCGACCGTCAAGGTGCTTGAAGAGATAGAAGCGCGCGCCAAGGCGGAAGTTCAAAATGCGATCGAGTTTGCTGAAGCCAGTCCGGAGCCGGGCCTGGATACACTTTTCGACAATATTTACGTGGAGGAGGTGTAGCATGGCCCGCATTACAATGCGAGAAGCCATCTCCCAGGCCATGTGGGAGGAAATGGAACGTGATCCAAACGTATTTATTATGGGTGAAGAAGTTGGCGTTTGGGGCGGTTCTTACGCGGTGACGAAAGGTTTTTATGATCACTTCGGCGGCGAGCGAGTCCGCGATACACCCATTGCCGAAGCGGCAATCATCGGGGCGGCGATCGGTTCAGCCATGACCGGTTTACGGCCGATCGCTGAGCTGATGACGATCAACTTTGCTTTCTCGTCGATGGACCATATTGTCAATGAAGCCGCCAAACTTCATTACATGTTTGGCGGGCAGTTCGTTCTGCCACTGGTAATCCGCGCTGTGGGCGGCGGAGGTCGCCAGCTAGGCGCCACCCATTCCCAGACCCCTGACGCGGTCTTTGCGCATTTCCCCGGCCTGACTGTCGTTTCGCCCGGGACACCGGCAGATGCAAAAGGTCTTTTAAAAGCAGCCATCCGGTCCAATGACCCGGTCCTGTTCATCGAAAATGCAACCTTGTACCAGGTGCGCGGTGAAGTTCCGGAGGGGGATTATATCGTCCCGCTTGGCAAATCCACCATCCAACGTCCGGGAAAGGACGTCACCATCGTAACCTATTCCAAGGGTCTTGAAATATCAATGAAAGCCGCTGAAGAACTGAGCAAGGATGGCATCGAGGCCGAGATCGTAGACCTGCGCTCTCTGCGACCGCTAGACATGGGTCCGGTAATCGAGTCTTTTAAGAAAACCAACCGGGCAGTGGTTGTCGAAGAAGGTTGGAGATCGTTTGGAGTAGGAGCCGAAATCTCCAGCAGGATCTATGAGCAGGCTTTTGATTACGTCGACGCGCCGGTGGTGCGTGTGGCACAAAAGGAAGTTCCTTTGCCTTATAACCGGACACTGGAGCAATCCGCCTTGCCGCAGCCAGCCGATGTGGTAGCGGCTGTCAGGGAGGTGCTGTAATGGCTGATACCATCAACATGCCTAAACTGGGTTTTGATATGGCCGAGGGCACGCTCGTCCGTTGGATGAAGAAAGTTGGCGAGACCGTCAATAAGGGTGACGTACTGGCTGAGATCGAGACCGACAAAGCGACCGTAGAAGTTGAATCGTCCGCCACTGGTTTGGTCCGTAAATTGCTGGTGGATGAAGGTGCTGTCGTACCGGTGAATACACCCATCGCAGTTGTTGGGACAGCAGACGAAAAAATTGAAGAAATCGCTCCGCAGGCCGGTCAGGCTTTGAAGGTGGAAAGTCGGGCCTCGATGGGCACCGACCTGAAGCCTGCCCAGGGTAATGTTGGGGAAACTACTCCGGTTGTTGTAGCTGTCTTTGCTACTGAAGCTGGCTCTCAAAAGGCTTCCCCCCTGGCAAAGAAAGTTGCTCACGACCGGAGCGTGGACCTGAACCTGATCCGTGGAACCGGCCCTGGTGGTCGAATCGTGCGTCGAGATATTGAAGCCGCGCTTGGTGGTGGTGGGGAGATTCGACAACCCTCAACCATTAATCCTCAACCGGCACCTCCGGATGAAATTGTTCCGATGAGCAAATTAAGGCAGGCCATCAGCCGCCGCATGGGGGAAGCAAAGATGACCATCCCGCATTTCTATGTGACCCATGAGTACAAAATGGATGGGTTGATGGACATGCGAGCCCAATTCAATAAAATCGTTCCGGAGAATGAAAAACTATCGGTCAACGATTTCATCGTCAAGGCTGTGGCGCTCACCCTGCGCCAGTTTCCCAACCTGAATGCTTCGTTGAATGGCAATTCCGTCCTTCACCACAGGCAGGTCAATGTTGGTGTGGCTGTTTCCGTAGAAGGCGGCTTACTTACAATTGTCTGTAAAGAAGCAGATACGAAACCTTTGCGCCAGATCGCGGCAGAGACCAAAGCCATGGCTGCCCGGGCGCGGGACGGCAAGGTAAAGCCGAATGATATCGAAGGCTCAACCTTCTCCATTTCCAACCTGGGTATGTACGATGTGGAAGACTTCATTGCAATCATCAACCCCCCCGAGGCTGCAATATTGGCAGTTGGCTCGGCGCATGAAGTGCCGGTAGTGGATGGGGGAAAGGTTAAACCTGGTTGGCGAATGAAAGCCACCATCTCGGTGGACCATCGTGTCAGCGATGGGGCTGAGGCAGCCAGGTTCATGCAGGCGCTGGCAGTGTACCTGGAAGAGCCATTGCGATTGGTAGTCAACGGTCAATAAACGATAAACGGACAGAAAAAAGATCCCGGCATTTCAAAATCGCCGGGGTCTTTTAATATTGAGCTTGATGACCTAATATATCCCCCCGAGTACTTCTGCGCATTATTCTGTTATGATGGGATTAACACTTTGGCATTGTGAAAGGTTCCAGAAATGACTGTAAACGATGAAACTCATTGGACCAATAAAGAAACTCGGGATGCTTGGAATGCGAATGCCGCTTTCTGGGATGAAAAAATGGGCGAAGGCAATGACTTTGTCAATTTGCTCCAATGGCCCGCCATTCTGCGTTTACTGGACCCGAAAGCGGGTCAATATATTCTGGATATCGCCACCGGTAATGGCCTCACCTCCCGGCGGTTGGCATCGCTTGGGGCGCAGGTAGAAGCCTTCGATTTCTCAAGTAAATTGATTAAATTAGCCAAAGCAAAACCGAATCCCGAATCACGCATCACGTTTCGCATCCTGGACGCCACCGACGAATCCGCCCTGCTTTCCCTGGGCGAACACACCTTTGACTCTGCGCTGTGCAATATGGGTCTCTTTGATATGGCTGATATCGAGACGCTTTTCCATGCCCTGCCGAAACTGCTCAAGCCAGGAGCTATTTTTGTCTTCACCCTGACACACCCAGCGTTTAATAATGCTTCCTGCGTCCATGTGGCAGAGGAGCGCGATGACCAGGGCGAGATCAAAACCGTCTTCTCGGTGAAAATATCCCGCTATATGAGCCCTCATCTACTGCACGGACTAGCCATCCGCGGTCAACCCAAACCTCAACTTTATTTTGAACGCCCCCTCCAATATTATTTCAATCTCGCCTTCCAGAGTGGGTTCGTCCTGGATGGCTTCGAAGAGTGCGCCTTCCCAGCTGGAGCAGCACAGAAAAACCCGCTTAGTTGGGGCGGGAACTATAGTGAAATTCCGCCAGTGGTTGCTGTCCGATGCCGCCTGTCAGCGGCTTCCTGATTCCCGGTAACCTCGCGCTTCTATCCATTCTCTGACAACTGTAGACTCTTAACTCTGTGCCTAATATCATCTTCATGTTAATTGAGTTCCTTGATGAACTCATATTCGGTGTGACCGATGCCGCCTGGCCTTTGATCCGCACTGACCTGCACCTGAACTATGTTCAGATAGGCCTGGCGCTCAGTCTTCCGGGAATTATCGGGAACACCATCGAGCCTTTCCTGGGCATTCTCGGTGATATATGGAAGCGACGCGTGCTAATCCTGGGGGGCGGGATTTTCTTTGCCCTGGCTTGTTTTCTGACCGCTGTCAGTCACAACTTTGTTTTCCTGCTGATCTCGTTTGTTGTTTTTAATCCATCATCGGGGGCTTTTGTCAGTCTCTCGCAGGCTATGCTTATGGACTCCGACCCTTCCCGCCATGAATATAACATGGCCCGGTGGACCTTTGCGGGTTCGGTCGGTGTAGTGCTCGGTCCGCTCTTAGTGGGTGGAGCGGCTTATATCGGTTTTGGTTGGCGGGGAATATTCTTCGTCCTCGCTGGCATGGCGGTTCTGGTCCTGGCAGGAGCCTGGCGCTTATTACCACATCCGTCTGGGGAGTACCCCCCGTTACCAAAACTAACCTCGACCTGGGTTGGCATCCGCAATGCTTTCAGCGCGCTCAAGCGCGGCATCGTGCTGCGCTGGTTGGTCTTGCTCGAATTCTCGGACCTGATGCTGGATGTGCTTTACGGATACCTGGCGCTCTATTTCGTGGATGTGGCTGGTTTCACGATTTCAAAAGCAGCCCTCGCTGTCGCTGTCTGGACCGGGTTTGGACTGCTGGGTGATCTTCTGCTCATTCCACTGCTTGAGAGAGTACGTGGCTTGAGCTACCTCCGCCTCAGCGTGGTTGCTGAACTGTTTCTTTTCCCGTCCTTTCTCCTCGTTCCAAACCCCTGGGCGAAATTGATAATTGCAGCTTTGCTCGGTCTGTTCAACTCCGGCTGGTACGCGATCTTGAAAGGGAATCTGTATTCTTGCTTGCCGGGTCAAAGCGGAACAGTGATGGCTCTCAGTAATATCATTGGGTTTTTCGGAAAATTCATCCCTTTTGGCATTGGCCTGGCTGCTGAGCATTTCGGTCTCGGCCCGGCGATGTGGCTTTTACTAGCCGGTCCCGTTGCCCTCCTGGTTGGCCTGCCGCCCAACGCAATTTCCCTTCCCACTTTGCAAGAGGGCCGGGGGGAGGCTGAATGACAGACTATTCCTTGTATTTCCACATCCCGTTTTGTGTCCATCGCTGCGCTTATTGCGATTTCAACACCTATGCCGGCAAGGAATCCTTGATCCCGGCATACGTCGAGGCGTTGTGCCATGAGGTTGAAATTGTCGTCCGGTCAGCTCAGGAACGGCTAAATGCAAATACCATCTTCTTTGG
>CAISEG010000007.1 GCA_903884265.1 uncultured Anaerolineales bacterium
TACCACCATCTAAGTAATAGCCCAACCAGGGGCCGGTTCGGATGCCGCAAAAGACGCGGCCCCGCACAGCCCCTACACCGTTGGCCGCCAAGTGCAAACATGTGATAAGAATTGAAAGGAAATCGAAAAAGGCTACGGCGTCATTCTTTGGTTGCGCTGTGTTTACGCGGCTCCAACCCCGGCTGCGGCCCTCAGACGATGTTTCATCGCTTCTGTTCGCACCAGGCGTTTATCTGCTAAGGGGAGAGAGGCGCTTGCAATCTCTACGGACCGTTGCGGCTTAGCTTGAGTCGTGTTCTCGCCTGACAGCCTTTGCAGGCGTACTTCTGCGTCAAGTTGCGCGAAACTCTTTGCAAGCTGATCAATGCTTCCGCAAACAATCGCCACATAATCCGCGCAGCGAAGATTTTTTACCAAAGCAGCTTCAGGAGGCAGATGCTCGAAGTCCTGGGTAAGGACCTTCCGGCCGCTACGACGTCTTTCGTCGTGCTTTAAGTCACGAAAGAAACCTTCGGGATAGTTGTTGGTCCGATCCACCAGACGCGTTCCGCCGTCCGGCAATTCAATCTCATGTCCCCAGAGCGAATCCCCATATTTCTCGATATGACGTAGAATCATATCGATCGCCTTGCGGGTGTCCGAACCGTCAGCGCACGCGTCGCGTCGCGATTTTAGGTTACGGACATATCTCTCGACTTCCTGCCGAATGTCCGCAAGTTCCTCAACGGATGTGCCGGCTTCTGGGGGATTCACCTTGTTTTTCGAGGGGGTGAGCCGCAACGCGCTTCTCAGTTCGTCGAATAGGGCGGCCCGTTCGGAAAGGTAACGAGCATGTGGGCGTATAGGCAGGCTGCAATCCACCGGCGCGAGAATCCTGCGCAGCCGTATAAGCGCCTTGAGTACTCCTTTATCCTTGGGGGGAGATCCCAGAAATCCATCTATTCCCTTGATCGTAAGTGTGCAGCGGGAATAGAGATCGAGGTATGGTCTATCGAAAGGAAAGTCATTCCCGCTGCTGTCAGCTTCGTAGTCCAAGACCCACTGGGCGATGGACCGAACGGCGCCGATGCCCGCACGGCCTTTGGGCAGGGTGCGATCCTTGGCTTCCCCTTCCACCCACGCTCGTACTTCCAGCCGTACACCCTCCACTGCACCTCCCAGTTTACGGCCAAGTTCGCGAGCAAGCATGCGTAGTTTCGGCCTTACCTTCAGCTTGCGAAACGCCCCCCGCAGAGCGGCGTGGGATGGTTCCAACAAGTCCTTCCCGATGTCTTTGAGAAAGTGCGCATGACAGGCCAGATCGGGGATATCGAGCTTTTCTTCCGCCAAAAAATCGACCACGGCATTGATCATTGCTTTTCCCAAATCCCTCATCACCGCACATGGCGCACCGAACTCTTCTGCTACTTCCCGCAGACAGGGCAGTATCGCGTCGGCTCGTTCCGTCGGCAGCTTCCAGGACCCCAGGATCCACCGCTGCCATCCCGCAAACGCAACGAACAAGGTCCCTCGCCCATCCTCGCCGGTGGCGTCTATATGCAGCGGGTAGCCACCGTCGGAATCAAGCGCAGCACGGAGATCTTTTACGTGCGCCTTATGCAGACGGAGCATATAGTCGAGAAAGAGCCGCGCCAGGTTGCTCACCTCTCCACAGGATAAAGTGATGCCATACCCGGTCTCAAGCGCACCGCGGATCTCTTCACGCTGCTGGTGTTCCAGATAGCGTTTGATCCCAACATATACAATTACGTCATAACCCACTACCCGCTGTGGGGGGAATTCCCCGATCAGCATGGCGGCCCTGCGTATAACCTTTTCCCCTGACGGATACCGGCACCCCGCAATGCAGACCTCTACTGTTTCCCATGCCTCAAACTCACCATGCGAAAGTGTCCTGCCCTGGCGAGCCCTGCTCTTTTGCACCTTCACTGGCCCCTCGCACAGCGGGCACTTCCCATCCTCTGGCTCCACTCTGACCTTCGCCCCTCTTAAGGCTATGAAGCGCTCTCGCAGCTTATTCGCCGTCGCCATGGACAGATCTCTCACCGCCTTGAGTGCCTCGAGCCCCCCGCCGTTTTTTTTCCAACTATCACCCCGTATTGGGTGAATACCCCTTCCGCCTGCTCTACGCTCACAGAATGCCCCCGAGCACCAAGTCGCGCCACCACCAGGCTGGCGGATACCCGAACCCTTCCGGCTAAAAGCGCTTCCACCAATATCTCGATAACCATTGTTATCGGTAATGGGGCGACAACAATCCCAGCCCGTATATCCTGCCGTCTCTTTTGCTGTTCGGCCCGCCGTTCAGATGACGTGCTTACATACAGGTAGATCCCTCCCAAATCCTCCCGCCCAATTGCATTCTCACGCACCAGTTCCCATAGTGTGCTGTGAACACGAATGTGGAGCAATCCCTCAAGCTCCTCATGGGTGAACCCGGCCGGCCCACTTTCCACCAACGTCTTGAGGGTCGCTTTGAGCGTGCCGCTCTTAGAAAAACCCACGTCCTGATAAAACCAAAGGCCCCTCTCATCGAACTTCGGGATGTTTTCCAGTGTGTAGTAACGACCGCAATGGGTGTAACTGGTCCGATAGCCTATCTCTTTGAGTCGGCGAAAGACGCTCATGCGACACTGTGTATCGAGAGCTCGGAACAAATCGTCCATCGCAGCAACGTGGTCCCGGTGAAAAAGGTTACGCAGAGCTTTCGCCGTACTTTTCTTATCAAGCATGAACCCTCCAGTTACATTACGAACTAAAAACCTTTTTGTAATTCGTAATGTAACCGCATCATGCTCGACTGTCAAGATCAAATTATATTAAAATCGCACAGTTGTGATAATTGCATTTCACTGTATCCAAATGGTCAGGTTACAATTGAAACTAAAATAGACTCAATAAAATAGTTATATCAATATGTTATATATATAACCAAAGAATGACGCCGTAGTGTAAATCAGGCGGCAAACAGCCTCTAACGTCCTGTTCTAATGGAGTTATTTGGGCGCAGTCATCTTGTAACACATAACCGGAATCCTTACGACGGCTGCGCCCGTGGTTGGCTTTGCGCCATTCTCGTACCCGATCAACA
>CAISEG010000008.1 GCA_903884265.1 uncultured Anaerolineales bacterium
GATCAACCTTCCGCCTGTTGTGTTGTATAAAGTCGGCGATGTTTACTTTGTTGTTGATGGCCATCATCGCGTCTCTGTCGCGCGCGAGCAGGGACAGTTATTCATCGAAGCCGATGTGCGTGAATGCTCGACCAAAGTCAATCTTACTCCTGACCTCAAAACAGAAGATCTGGAGATCTTGGGCGAGAAAGTCGACTTCTTGGAGCGCACAGGCTTCGATCGTATTCGCCCGGAGGCAAGTATTAAGTTGACTATTCCGGACGGTTTCGAACGTATGCTCGAACACATCGCCGTTCACCGCTATTTTATGGGTTTGGATCTTCAGCGCGACATCCCTGAGGAAGAAGCCATCGCCCATTGGTATGACACAGTCTATCGCCCAATCGTCCGAATCATCCGGCGCAGCGGCATCCTTAAAGAATTCCCCGGCAAAACCGAAGCCGACCTGTATTTGTGGGTTCTCGACCGGCAGGCTTATTTGAATAAAAAAGGCCAGGATTTGTTGCCCCCCGCTGAGGCAGCCAGGGATTTTATCCAGGGGTCTGGAAAATAGCATTTCGATTTTCCGCCCGACTACCCACCCGCTGCTCCTCGAGAGTGCAGAGAACAAATGACAAAAGACATTTGGCGATTATTCATCTCGCCTCCCGCACATGGTACATGGAACATGGCCGTGGATGAAGCCATCCTCGAAGAGGTGGGCCGCGGCAGCTCGCTTCCAACTCTGCGGCTGTATGCCTGGGAACCACCTTGTCTCTCCATCGGCTTTGGCCAACCCATCAGCGATGTAGACCTTGTACGTTTGCAAGCACGTGGCTGGGAAGTGGTCCGCCGTCCCACCGGCGGGCGAGCCGTTCTTCACACTGACGAACTGACTTACTCCATCATCGCCCCATCTAACGAACCGCGTGTCACCGGTACATTGCTCGAATCCTACCAACGTCTGGCAAAGGCGTTGGTGGAGGCATTACGCTTGCTCGTTCTGCCTGTGGAAGTCCAAGTTCAGGCGGCCATACCTCCAGCGCAAAACACAAATCCAATCTGTTTCGATGTGCCTTCTGCTTATGAGATCACTGTTGACGGCAAGAAGTTGTTAGGTTCGGCGCAGGCTCGGCGAAAAGAAGGTGTACTACAGCATGGATCTTTGCCCTTAAATGGTGATCTGACCCGCATCGTTCAGGTTTTGGATTACCCTGACGAAATCATCCGTACCCGTGCAGCCAACCGTTTACTAGAACGGGCAACAACAGTTGAAACAGCCTTGGGCCGCATTGTGACCTGGGAAGAGGCCGCTCGGGCCTTTACAAATGCATTCCAGTCTGTGTTCAATCTGGAACTTAAACCGGCAGACTTGACTCTTGCCGAAAATATTCGCGCCGAGGAACTCTCCACCGTCAAATATTCCCACACCGGATGGACTCAAAAACAAAGCAGCTGAAGAAGTTATTTCTTCAACCGCTGACGTTTCTATCCCAACACACCCCATTTACTCCCTCACCTCAGCCTTTCCCCGTACTTAAGTGGGAAATTCTATAAAGAACAAATTACGGTATAGGTGGGATGAAGGTAA
>CAISEG010000009.1 GCA_903884265.1 uncultured Anaerolineales bacterium
CAGTCTGGCCTGCCGTGTCCCGCGGTGATAATGCGTATCAGCCGGCAAATGGCAAAGAAGACAGCCGCCAGGGTGGCCAGGATGGCCAGAGTGAAGATGATCTTTTCTGGGAGGGTGAGCATAAGGCTAATTATACAATCAAAACAAAAGAGGATATTATCTCTTCGCACATTTACCGGATCTGTCCAGGTTCTTCACCTTCACTTTGTAAAAAAGAAGACCGCCGCTCCAGGCTTATCCAAGGAGCGGCGGTCTTATGCTTATATCAGGCTGGTTGCTTTATTTTCCCAGGCCTTTCTTAAAGGCAACGGTGAGAGCGGGGATGATCTGGTGCAGGTCGCCTACCACGCCGTAACGAGCCAGCTTGAAGATCGGCGCTTCCGCATCCTTGTTGATGGCGACGATCATTTTGCTGGAGCGCATACCTGCCAGGTGCTGGATGGCGCCTGAGATCCCACAGGCAATATACACATTTGGCGAGACGAGCTTGCCGGTCTGCCCGACCTGCATGGCATAGGGCACATACCCGGCATCCACAGCCGCGCGCGATGCGCCGACTGCCCCACCCAGCACATCCGCCATCTCCTTGAGCATGGCAAAGCCCTGCTGGGCGCGCCAGATCTCAGCCTGTTTCGCATCCAAGTCTGCAGGGGGCTGTAGAGTCGGGTTCTCGGCCATTCCGCGGCCGCCGGAGACGATTATGTTTGCGTCGGTCAGGCTGACTCCGCCCTCGGAGGTGGTATACCCATCCACCGTCGTCAAAGCCCCACTCCCCGCAGCGACCTTTTTTACCGGGCCGGTCTTTCCGGGCTGAGGCGCTGGTTTTGGGAAGGCACGCCCACGCAGGGTGATGATCTGGGGTTTCAAGGAGCAGGTGACTTTTTCCAGGACCTTCCCGCTATAGATCGGACGGGTGACGGTCAGTTTATCCCCGTTCGCTTCCAGTGCAACGGCATCCACCAGCACACCGGTATTCAGGTCGATGGCAGCCATCGCTGCAAGTTCGCGGCCCCGGCTCGTGGACGGGAACAGCAGAACATCACAGCCCTGGTCTGCACACACCTGCTTCAGGGTTGTTGCATATACCTCGGCGCGATAATCTGCCAGGGAAACGTCATCCGCCAGGAGGATTTCATCCACGCCGTACTCGAAGGCGGTCTTCGCCAAGGCTTCCAGGCCGGATCCAAAAATCAGGCCGGTGACCTCGCCAAGAGTTTTCCCAACCCCGACTGCCTCCCAGGAGGCGGGTAAAGCTTCGCCCTTGAAATTGTCAATGTAAACCAGGGTATTCATAGCTGTTTCTCCCCAAGGATCTTTTCTGCCAGGTGTTCGGCAATCTCCTGCGGGTTGCCCCCCGTGATCAATTCACAGACCACCTCGCGAACTGGAGCATTTATCAGGGTAACATGTTCAATCACAGCTGCTGGAACAGGGATGCCAATCTGGGACAATGACCAGGTTGGGATCTCGGCCTTGGAGGCTTTACGGATGCCCATGAAGGACGGGTATCGCGGCTCCCCGCTGTCCTTGACCAGGCTGACGACAGCCGGTAGTTTGGCGGTGACGATCTGGCGGCCTTCCTCGATGGCGCGTTCCACGCGCAGGCTTCTGCCGTCCACCTTGATTACCGAGACCAGGGTGAGTGCCGGCCAGCCGAGCAGGCGGGCGGCCTGGGCTGGAGTGGTTCCGGAGTCATCGTCGATCGCCTGGCGGCCGAAGAAAGCCACGTCCACGCCGCCGAGCTTTTGGATGGCTGCGGTCAGGATGTGGGCAACCGCCTGGGGATCAACGCCCACCAGCGCAGGGTCGGAGATGAGTACTGCATCGTCGGCGCCCATTGCCAGGGCATGCTTCAACGCGATCCGGGCCTCTTCGCCGCCTACAGAGATCACCGTCACGTTTCCGCCGTTGGCTTCTTTCAGCTTGAGGGCGGCTTCGACAGCATATTCATCCCACGGGTTAATGACCAGCGGTGCGTCACCCCACGTGGCCTTGCCGTTCTCAACCTTGACAGCGGCGGTGGTATCGGGTGTGGTCTTGACACAAGCAACGAGTTTCAAGGGAACCTCCTGATGGTAGAGAATTTTTGTATAAAAACGGTCAGACTATTTTCCCAACTTCGTTAGAATGCGGCCTAAACAAGTACAGCCTCTTTCATCGTTTTTGGAGTTTCTATCTCCAGCAACTTGCATATGGTCGGGGCGATCTGGAGTTGCGAGACTGTCTGGCTTGTATCACCCGTTCCGGCCATACCGGGACTGATAAAGTAGAGCGGAACCTCGCGAACATCAAGCGTGGTGCCGCCATGCAAGCCGTCGGCATTCATCCCATGGTCGGCGCTGACAAGGATGGTGTAGCCAAGCTCCATCCATTCTGTCAGGTACGTTGCCAGCCACATGTCCTGGCGGATGGCATGGGTACGGTATTCACTGGAATTGCCTCCATGGGTTCCGCCGGTGTTGTCCATGCCCATCGGGTGCACCAGCAGGTAATCGGGATGGAACCTGCGCACCAGCATCCCGGCCGTGGCAAAGAGTTCAATATCCGGGTAATCATCCTGGGTATAAAATCGCCCGTGTTGGATCGGCAGCGCCTCATCGTCCACTTCCCGATCTTCGATCCGGTCGTAAGGAGCACGGTTATAGAGCTCTGAGAACCAGTAGTAAGCAGCTGCAGCCGTGGTCCTGCCAGCTTCCCGCGCGGACCGGAACACATTCGGTTTCGTCGACCTGCGCACGACCAGGTTGGAGACGATTCCATGCTCGCTGACAGGCAGGCCGGTATGGATCGTCTCGTACATGGGCCGCGACATGCTGGGCAACTCGCCAGTCACTTTGTACAGGCTGGCGAGTTTTGCTTCCACCAAATGACCCAGGTATCCCATTCCCGCGGCAGCGGTGTCGTACCGCAAACCGTCGGAGAGCACGAGGATGACTTTGCTCAAGTTATATCTCTTTGATGATCACCGCACGGTCAGGCTTTCAGAACCAGGACCGCTTCACGCGAGCAGGTGATCTGGGCTTTATCGCCGATCTTGGGCAGCTCGAGGAATGGGTTGTTGAAGGTATCCATATAAAAGCGGTTGCTGCCGATCAACAACTGGATGCGCACGACTGAACCGAGGAAGGTGATATTCTCGATCTGGCAGTCAAGGATATTGGCTTTCCTTTCCTGAGCTATAAAATTGAAGCGTTCAGGTCGGATCGCGATCGTTACCTTATCGCCTGCATGTTTATCCTCCAGCATCTCAGCTGATTCCAGTTGAACGCCGTCTATCTTCAAAAGGTGCTTGGCCGGGTCGACCACTTCCGCAGGGGCGGTATTCAAAGTTCCGACAAAACTGGCCACAAAGGCGGTCTGGGGGAAATTGTAGATCTCGAAGGGGGTGCCCACCTGTTCGATCCTGCCTTCGTACATCACGACAATGCGGTCCGAGATCGACAGGGCTTCTTCCTGGTCGTGGGTCACATAAATGGCCGTGATGCCCAGCTTCTTTTGAATGGCTCGGATCTCCGCACGCAGCGAAACCCGGATCTTGGCATCCAGCGCCGAGAGGGGCTCATCCAGCAAAAGCACCTGGGGACGAATAGCCAGGGCGCGTGCCAGGGCCACACGTTGCTGCTGCCCGCCGGAAAGCTGGTGAGGGTAGCTATTGCCCTTTTTCTCAAGATGGATCAGGGCCAGCATTTCCGTCACGCGCTCTTTGATCGCGGTCTTGGATTCCTTGCGAATACGCAGACCATAACCTATGTTTTGTGCAACGGTCATATTCGGGAAGAGGGCATACGCTTGAAAGACCATACCCACGTTGCGCTGGTTCGGAGCCTGGTAGGTGATATCGGTATCATCTATGGTGACTTTACCAGTGGTGGGGACTTCGAAGCCTGCAATCATACGCAGGGTGGTCGTTTTACCGCAACCCGATGGACCGAGGAATGAAACAAACTCGCCTTTTTCCACTTCAAGGTTAAAATCCTCTACCGCTGTAGTTCCGGCAAATTGTTTGCAGATATTTGATAGTGTCAGGTGTGTCATAAGTTTTCACTCTCGGATGATTTAGTGTCCGCCTCCAACCTGTGCCTGCCCGTTGCCGCGCCCAACCAGCGCAATGATCCCCATGGCTGCCCAGGTAAGAGCAAAGCTGATAATGGCCATCGCCGCTGGTTCATAAGCTTTCTGTTGTATCTGGTAAGCCATATAGGGGGCAAAGGCTGGTTTGGCCAGGTACTGTGCAAGAATGTATTCACCGATCACGATGGCAAAACTCAGGAAGGCACCGCTCAAGATGGCAACACGGATATTGGGCAGGATGATATCAAAAAGGATCGATCCCCATCCTGCGCCGAGGCTTTGAGCTGCTTCAGTCAGCGTGCGCACATCAATGGATCGCAGTCCCGTATCGATGGAGCGATACATGTAAGGCATGGACAAAACCGTATAACCTGCAATAAGCAAGGCCGGGCTGTTGACGATCAGGAGTGGAGGATGGCTGAAAGTCCGCACCAATCCAAAGACAAATACAATTGCCGGGATCACAAAGGGCAGCAGGGTGATGAACTCGACTGCGCTGCGCAACTTCGGGACTCTCAAGCGTATTAAGTAAGCCGTCGGGACAAAGAGCAGGATTCCAACCACGATGGTGGAAATCGCCCAAAGGACTGAATACGAGAAGTTGTATACAAACGCTGGGTCATGGAAGACATTCGCGTATGCTTGGAAACTCAGAACCCCAAGTTTCGCTTTCAGAGAGAAGATGAAAGTTGCCAGCAGTGGCAGGAAGAAATAAAGGATCCCAATAATCATCACGATCCAGGACCAGATCCTATTTCCGCGTCTCATCGCAACCACCTCTCCGTCCGCCTTTGGAGCACTGTATAGCCCGTAATCGCCAAAGCCATAACAACCACCATGCCCAGTGCCATGGCATACCCCAGGCCGGGGTCACCAAGTGCATCTCCACGTAGTTGCGAACCAATCACGATCGTCACCAGGTTGATCTGGCCGCCGGTGAGCGCCTGAGCTGTGGCAAATGCGCCAAAGGAGTTCCCAAAGAGCAGGATCATCGTCCCCATGATGGAAGGCAGGAGAATGGGAAGAGCCACATACCGCCAGTACTGGAAGGAACTGGCTCCCAGATTCTCCGAGGCTTCCAACCATTCACGCCGCAAACCGTCGATTGCCGGGGCAATGATCAAGACCATCAAGGGAAATTGGAAGTACATATACACGATACTCAATCCCCAAAAAGTATACAGCGTAAAACCGTGGAAGTATGGATTATATCCAAGCGCCCTCAGCCAGCTGATCAGCAATCCGGTGGGACTTAGCAGCGCGATGAAAGCGAAGGCCAGCGGGACGCCGGCGAAGTTCGATGCCACACCGCAGAAGGTCATCAGGCTTGAACGCATGAAGCTCGGTAACCCACCCCGGATGGCTGCATAGGCTAGCAGAAATCCAAAAATCCCACCGCCCACCGAAGTGAGCAGGCTGATCTCGATGCTGATCCAGTATGCCCCCAGAATATAATGATTATCGAAAAGCGCCAGGATATTCTTTAGAGTAAATCCATGGGTAACTGAATCTTGAAAACTGCGTACTACAATTGTCGAAGATGGATAAATAAGAAAAAGGAAGGCGAAGAGGAAGAAGGGCATCACTCCAAGCCATGCCCAGGACATTTTGTGTGGAGCGGGACGCGCCAGAGGCGCGTCCCGCTTTTCATCTAAAGCAGTCATTTTCGATCTAAGGAGCTGGGGTCGGAATGTCCACACCAACGGTCGTCATCCAGCCCGCGGTGATCAATGCCTTGGCAGCAGTGACTTGAGCAGGGATGGGGGAAACCGCCGAGGAGAAGGCGGTGGAGGACGGCAACTTGGCTTTCAGATCCGCAGGAATTACCCCACGCGATTCCAAATCAGCCTGTTGCACGCCATGAGCATATCCCTTCATCCAGGCCAACTGGCCTTCGTCAGAATGGAGTACTTCCATCCATAGTTTGGCGCAATTGGGATGGGGCGCATAAGCGCTGATCGCCTGGACGTACATGCTGGCGATGGTGGGGGAGGGATAAACGACGGTTTCAGGAGGATTTCCGGCAGCCGCGTCTTTATACCCGAAAGCATTGTAGTCCCAGAAGAACGCGATAGGAGTTGCTCCCTGGGAGATGGTGCCCGGCTTGGCGATCACCGGGACAAAGTTGCCCGCTTGGTTCAATTTATTGAACCAGTCGAGCCCGGGTTGGGCGTTATCCAGAGTGCCGCCATTGGCGAGCGCGGCTGCAAAAACAGCCTGGATGGCCTGATTCGAAGTTCGAGGGTCACCAGCTAATGCAACCTGTCCCTTGTATTCGGGCTTGAGCAGGTCGGACCAATTCGTCGGAACATTCTGAACGACAGCAGTGTTCACGATCATGGCCATGACACCGTAGTAACCACCGATCCAAAGTCCGGTCGGATCCTTCGAAGGAATGCCCAGAACTAGATCGGGAATCTTGTCCCAGGTCGAGACTTTATAGGGCTGGTAATCTCCGGCCGTGATGCCAGTGGCGCCATAAGCATAACCGACATCCACGATATCGGGAGCCTGCGGTCCCTTGTTGCCTTTATTGGCTTCGATGGCTGCAAGTTCATCCGCCGAGCCGGCGTTCGGGTCCAGAGAATTGATCTTGACACCGGATGTCAACTCGAAGTCCGAGAAAATCTCTCCATAGTTCGCCCAGTCGGGCGGAGTGGCAATGAGGGTCAGCATACCTTCCGACTTGCAGGCAGTAACGAGTTCTTGCGGTACGCTTGCAACTACCGAGCCTGTGTAACCCGCAGCGACATCAGGAACTGCAGCAGAGCCACAGGCAGAAAGTACGAAAGCTGCGACTACCAAAATCGCCACCAAATTAAAAACAAACTTCTTTGTTTGCATATTCTACTTCTCTCCTTTTCTATATGGATGCTTTACGGATGAAAATGATGAGATGGGAAGGTTCGTCTGGTCGGATCTTGTCGCGTCACCTCCAGTTTTAATAGCTAATTGATTGTAGCATTCTCAAGGGTTCGAGTCAATCAGCACCTTGATTCCTCAAGTGAGGAAAGTGCAGGAAAGGATGCTTTTGCCATCCTGTCACGCCCAAATCAACAAAACATGGGGGAGGGGTTATTATCTGGTAAGGAAAGCCACCCCTCCTCCATCCTTATTGATTGTTTATCCTCCGCGGCAGCGATTATTCCACCGGGATTTCCTGATAGACCTTCTCAATGGCTATGCCCTGGCGCCGGCGATAAGCGCTGAACCCAAAGTAGATTCCCGCCGCCACCAGGTAGTTGATCAGCATGAAGACCATCGAGCTGGCGTTCGACCAGCCGATAGCATAACTGGCGGTTCCGGAAGCTGTATTCGGATCCCAGAACCAGACTACCAGCAGCCAGTCCAGGAAGCCCAGGAAAACCAGACCTGCCATGGTGACAAGCGGCATGGCTTTGCTGCTGATAGTTCCCTTGACAACTTGCCACAGGATCCACAGCAGGATTACCGCGTTGAAAATGGTCAGCAGCCCCAGCACGATCACCACGAACCAGGTCAGGCCACTGGCACTGATAGCACCCAGGCCGGTAAGGATCGTCCAAGCATCCTTGAACGACAGATAGATCAGGTAGATGGCGAACGCGCCGAAGAGCACCGTAACGATCCATCCCAGCCACGCAGGCACTTTGTACTTGGCGATCGGCGAGCCGTCAAAGACATCCTTGGCTCTCCAGGGCATGACGATCCCTGCAATGGTGGAACCCAGGAAGGTGATGGCGATCACGACCGTCGCGTCGAGCGCCAGGGTCTGGAAGTTGAAGACTTTGAAAGCGTACAAGTACGAGATGATCGCCGAAGGGATAACCATCAGCAGCAGCGCGTTGATGGGCGTCTTGGTGCGCGACTCGATCTTCGAGACCCATTCCGGCAGCATGCGGTCGATGGCAGCAGCAAAAATCACACGGGTCGAACTCAGGAAGAGTGTCCCGGACCAGCCGAACCACCACAGGCTCATCAGGAGCACGATGATGAACATGAGAGCCGGGCTTTTGACCATGAAAGCCGCGAACAGGGCTGGGTAGGGCCAGATTGGGAATGGTGGCGGGGTGGTGGTATACCCAAAGCCCCAGTTCCAGAACGCGCCGTTGGCCTTATTATAAAAGTCCCAGCCGATGGTCTTGCCGATCAGGAGGAAGAACAGCACCGCCCCAACCGTGGTCACAATGATCGCCCACAACATACCCGAGAGGTTGCGCTTGTAATCCGTAGCGCCGCGTACCTCGCCGTACAGGGTGGAGCCCCAATTGGGCCACAGGTTGAAGAAGGTCAGCATCGGGACCAGGAAGATGCTGGCTCCCAAGGCCAACGGCCACAGCGGACCGGCAACCGTGCCGGCATCTGTACCAGCCTGAAGGGTTGCCGCATAGGTATCCCCTGCCTGCGCGCCGAAGCGGGGCGCCAGAGCATTAAAATTGGCGATGAAAGTTGCATTGTTCCCGAACAGGAGCAGGATAAAAACGATCGCCAGGCCGGCCAGCCCGCCCCAGAAGCAGAACTTCTGCACCCGGGCATACCACTTCATGCCGACAGAAATGTAAATGAATACGATCAGGCACACGGACAGCATGCCGATGAACTGGCCGGCGGAAGTGGTCGTGAACCACAGGGCGGCATCCTTGAAGCCTGCGATCGCCAGCAGAGGCGTGTACACTTCATAGGTGAGCATCTGGCCGTAGAGCGGCGTCCATAACCACAGGATGAACCACCAGCCGGTAACCGACAATACAAAACCGACGGCCCGATTAAGGATGCGGCTCTGCCAGACGTAGTCGCCGCCGGCACGCGGCATGGCAGAGATCAGGCTGGCGTAAACGATCACTTCGAAGACGGTAAAGATGGCGCCTACCACCACCCCGGTTATCAGACTGCCCCCGAGGTAATAGCAATAGGAGAAGATGAACAAACCGAGGGTAATCAGGTTGATCGAGAAAGTGGCATAAATGAACGCGTCGAAAACCGACCAGGCTCTCACCAGGCCGCTTGCCTTGCGAACAAACAGAGAAACGTCACTCATCAGAATCTCCTTTTCATGTTTTCCTTCGGCCTCCTGAGATCAACGGTGGAGACCTTCCAGAAAGAAAAATACCCGGACCGATTTATCTGCAATCTCCAAGCTCAATCTATCGCCAATAGGGTTCTCCTTTCCGAGCACAATCACGCATTGAACCTTATCCGGTGGTCAACAGGTAGTTGCCCACCTTCTGAGGTTTAAGCTCGATCACTGCGCCGTTTAGCATGCCTTGCTCATACATGCTTCCGGGGTTGACGCACAAAGTTTTCTTATATTTGCGGGTTCCCTTGCCTTCGTGGATGTGCCCGTGTAATCCCAGCAGCGGCTGGTATTTGTCGATCACGGTCATCACGGCATGGCTGCCGACCGGGACCATGGAACGACCTGCATACATTGGCCTCAGGTCCTTGGTCAGCTCTGGCGCTTCGTCGAGGCCTGAACCAAAAGGTGGAGCGTGGAGGCTGAATACCGCCTGGGATGGGTTCTTGACTTTGCTGACCACCGCCTCGATACGAGTCAGCAGGGCTTCATCCGGCTCCTCGCGGTGTGTGTGCCAGGGGGTTGTATTGGACCAGCCGGAGCTGGCCATCTCGTGATATTCGTCAAGCTCAATGACCTGCCCTTCCACACTGCGCACACACTTCGACGCCGCGATGACTGCGTCGATCTCAAAAATATCGTCATTCCCCGGGCAGACATAGCAGCGTATGCCGGTCCCGCTCAGCTTCGCATCCGCATACTCCATCCAGCGCTGCAAGGTTTTGATCACCTGTTCGAGAAAGAGCGCATCGGATTTGCCCGGAACGTCGAGAATGGTCTGCACTTCATCCGGGTTGGTCACATACGGATAATAGCCGCGGTTCTGGATGGTCTGGATCATCTTGTCAACTTCTGCCTGCCCGTGCAGGATGCTTTCCTGCTCCAGCAAGGTTACCTTGAAGTTGTCGTTACCTTGGGCGATGATCGGGATGATGGCTTTACCGGTCATGTCACCGCCCAGGATCAGTGTATCCACATCGTAAAACTTGCTCGCAGCAAGGAACTTCTTCCAACAGATCTCGGAGCCGTGCACGTCCGTGGCAAAATAAAGTTTCATCTGGTATTCCTTTTCTTCTGAACCACCTTGCGTGGTTCCCTGAGAGCCTAACCGCCTAGCGACATTTCCAATTTTCCTGAGACCAGACCCTTGAACTGGGCGCGAAGGCGCACATCAATTTCGGCAGGTATCAGACCGTCGCTGCTATGAGCCAGGATCTCGTTCACGCGCTGCATGGCTCGCGCATGCGTATCGAGAGAGCCTTTCTTCTCCCAGGTTTCGCGCGCCTCCCGGTCAGCCAGTTTGGGGAGCAGGGCTTCGCTTTTCATACGCTTCGCCGTGTGCGG
>CAISEG010000010.1 GCA_903884265.1 uncultured Anaerolineales bacterium
ACCAGCGAGATATAGGCCTGCGTGGCGATTGGGGAAAAACCTTCCGGGGTCAGTTGCAGGGCTTCCTTGCAGTAACGAACTGTGGCCTGGGGATCGCCGTGCCACCAGCAGATCTGTCCCAGCGACTGCAGGAAATTGGCGCGTGCCAGTAGGGAAAGCTGTTCGCCTGTCAGCCGGGCCTCCTGGACCGCCTGCTCCGCCAGTGAACGCCCCTGGTCCATGCCGGTCATAAAGCCAGTACTTTTTGCCAGCGCCATGAGCGCATATGCCCGGGCCGCATGGTTGTCCGGCGGAGCAAAGCCCAGTGCCTCTGAGGCCAATGCTTCTGCCCGGCGGTAGTTACCTTGGGCCCGGTTGATTTCGGCCAGGTGGGTGAGGGCCTGACTGACGCCTCCCAGGTTCTTCTCTGTCATGAAGGCCGTTCGGGCATCTTCATAATCATTGGTCGCCAGGCCAGCTTCGCCCAACCGCCTGCGTGCATTACCTCGTTGAAGCAGCAAATTCGGATGACTGTGCGTGACCTCATCGGGCAGGATCGTCAGATAACGGTTCAGAACCCCAACCCGGCCATGCTCGACATAGCCGGGAGCAAAAACCTGAATGACCCGGGCGGCTGCATCCCAATCTTTTGCCTCAACGTAGTGGGAAAAAGCCACTTCCAACTCGTTGATCTGTTCATTATGTTTACCGGCTGCTATGTGGAGAACGGTCACTCGTCCGGGTTGTTCCCGCTGTAATTTGCTCAAAAGGAATTCGCGGAAAAGGTAGTGATAACGATACCAATGCCGATGGGCATCCAGGCTGGAAAGAAACAAATTTTCCTGCTCCAGCTCATCCAGCGTTGCCTGGGCATTGGTGATACCGGGCAATGCATTACAAGTGGCGGCATCCATTTGAGTAAGGATGGCAGTGTTCAGGAGAAATATCTGTCGCTTGCCACTTTGCCTGCGAAAAACCTCCTCGGCCAGGTATCCAAAGATATAGCGATGTGAACCACTCAACCCGGCGATAAAACGGTCAGCACTGAGAGCATCCTGGCCGGTCAAGGAGGAACACACAATTTGCAGGGCGGCTGCCCAACCCTCGGTCTTCTCAGCCAGAAGGGCCAGGCTTTGTTCCGAGAGACCGGTGACGTAACGGCCGATCAGGGCGGAGATCTCATCCTCACGAAAGCGTAATTCAGAGGCGCGTAATTCAGCCATTATGCCGCGCGCCCTTAGGCGGGCCAGAGCGATCGGCGGGTCAGTCCGGGTGGATATGATGATATGCAAGGAGGCCGGACCATTTTCAAGCAGCAGATCCACCAGTTGGTGAACAACCGGACTGGCGATGAAGTGATAATCTTCCAGGACTAATAGCCAGGGGCTCAACAACCTATCAGTCAATTCATTGATCAAAACGGTGAGGATCTGCTGGGGGGAGATACTGGCATTGCTGCTCTCCAACAGGGTTTGTGTGGCGCGCCCAATATTCTTTTCATGTTTGCCATGCAGCCGGTTAATAGCCTCGATGATGCACGCCAGGAAAACACTGGGATCGCTGTCCACTTCTGCAAGCTGGACCCAGGCTGCAGGGATGGTCGAGGCGGTCAGAAAATCCACCAGCAGGGTGGTTTTCCCATAGCCTGGGGGCGCTGAAAGCAGGATCAAGCGCTTATCCAGTTGGCTTTCGAGCCATTCGGTGAGATGCGGACGCGGCACGCGCTCCGCGGGAGGCTGAGGGACAAGGAACTTGGTCCGTAATTTTGCAGAGAGAGCCATTCATCCGGATTATAGTCGCTTGGGCGAGAAAATCTGCAAACAATTTGCAAACTGGGTGGAGTATGATTATTCGTACCCATTCCTTTCCATTCTCAACAAACCGGAGGAGATTTTTTATGAGCAAAAAGTCCATTTTCTTTACCATGTTGATGGTAGTGGTGCTCAGCCTGAGCGCCTGCGGCCCCGCACCTACCACGGCACCGGTGGTGACCCAGCCACCTGCCCCAACGGTACCCCCTACACCAGCCCCGCCCAAAGTACTGAACATCGCTGATACGGCGACCTTTACCACGTGGGACCCGATCGCGTCCTTCTCGACCGAAGCGTCCTACATGGGCAACATGTACGAACAGTTGCTGCGCGCCAACCCACCCGGCTCGGCTGAAATGTACACTCCGCTGCTTGCCACCAGTTGGGACGTCAGTGCCGACGGTCTGGTCTGGATCTTCCACCTGCGCCCGAACGTCAAGTTCCACGACGGCGAGCCGCTTACGGCCGATGCCGTCAAGCAGTCGATCGAAGCCGCCAAGGATCACGCCGGTGCCTCGTTCATCTGGTACCCGCTCGATAAGATCGAGGCGGTTGACAACCTCACGGTAAAATTCACCCTGCTGTACTCCGCACCGCTTGACCTGATCCTCTCCTCCCTGTACGGAGCCTGGATAGTCAGCCCGAAGTCCCTGGCAGCCGCGGCCGTGGACCCAAAGTACTGGGATGCCGGTATGGAAGCCGGCACCGGGCCCTACATGCTTGAGTCGTACACGCCCGACCAGGAAGTCGTCTTTACCAAGAACCCCGATTACTGGGGTGGCTGGAAGCCGGGCCAGTTCGACAAGGTTGTGGTTGAAATTGTTGGCGAGGCAGTCACCCAGCAGCAAATGCTGGAGGGCGGCCAGGTGGACCTGGTCACCCGTATGCCGGTGGAGAACTATGCCGCCTTCAAGACCAACCCGGCCTATACCTACTATGCAGAGCAGACGCTCTTCAATTACACTGCCTTCTTCAACACCCTGCGCGCCCCATTGGACAACCCCGCCGTGCGCCAGGCACTCTCCTATGCCTTCCCCTACCAGGACATCATCACGGTAGGTGCCACCGGGCTGGCCACGCAGAGCCGCGGCCCGGT
>CAISEG010000011.1 GCA_903884265.1 uncultured Anaerolineales bacterium
AAGCTCGGCGCCAAGAAGGAGAACGTGGAGGAAGAAGCCAGGAAAAAATTGCAGGAAGGATTGAAGAATGGGTTAAAGGGCTTGTTCAAATCAGTAGTGTCCGGTTAACTTAAAAAATCCCGAGCCAAGATTGCGCATTGGCGCGGCTTACAAAGCAATTTATTTTGGTGCCGATTTGAAATCAGTTTACCCATATTCCAGTTCAAGTAACTTCCAGAGATTGATTCCTCTGGAGGTGTTCTATGAACATGGGCAAGACGCTGTTCGCACAGGTCATGGAGTTCATTCCGTGGACCAGCTTTGCACGCATCGTGGCGCGGCATGGCGGCGATATTCGGGTGCGAAGTTTGAGTTGTACCGAGCAATTCCGCGCCATGGCCTTCGCTCAACTGACCTACCGAGAGAGTCTGCGCGACATCGAAACCTGCTTGCTGGCCAATCAGGCGAAGCTGTATGGCATGGGCTTTCGCTCTCCAGTAAAGCGCTCTACGCTGGCCGACGCCAACGAGGGGCGCGACTGGCATATCTGGGCGGACTTGGCAGCCTTGCTCATTCGGCGGGCGCGCAAGCTGTATTGCAACGACAGTTTCGGAATCGACCTGGACAACACCGTCTACGCCCTGGATGCCACGACCATAGACTTGTGCCTGTCGCTGTTTCCATGGGCACCGTTCCGCTCCGCCAAGGCGGCGGTCAAGCTGCATACCCTGCTCGATCTGCGCGGCAACATCCCGGCTTTCATCCACATCTCGGACGGCAAGACCCACGAGGTCAACGTGCTGGATATGCTGTCCTTCGAGGCTGGCGCGTTCTATGTGATGGATCGTGGATATCTGGATTTCAGCCGGCTGTTTGCGCTGCATCAGGCAGGGGCGTTCTTCGTGACTCGTGCCAAGCATGGCATGGATGCGCACAGGGTGTACTCGATGCCTGCCGACCGGAGCACGGGGATCATCTGCGACCAGCGCATTTCGTTGAACGGCTTCTACATCTCGCAAGACTACCCAGAGCAATTGCGGCGCATCCGATTCAAAGACCCGGAATCCGGCAAGACGCTGGTGTTCCTGACCAACAACACCGCTTTGCCTGCGATGACCATCGCCGCTCTTTACAAGAGTCGCTGGCAAGTCGAACTGTTTTTCAAATGGATCAAGCAGCACCTGCGCATCAAGCGTTTCATCGGCAACAGCGAGAACGCCGTGAAGACGCAAATCTGGTGCGCCGTTTCCACTTACGTGCTGATCGCCATTGTCAAAAAGGAGCTTCAACTTGATGCCTCTCTATATACTTTGCTACAGATTTTATCGGTGTCTGTTTTTGAGAAAACCCAGTTATCTCAAGCCTTCGCAGCCAGTGGGTCAATTACAGAACAGGCAGATTTTTATAACCAACTAAATTTGTTCGAGTTTTAACCGGACACTACTGACAGTATGTCTATAATCTTCTTGCTCCATTAATTCGTTAAGTCATGGTTGAGACAGATGGAATGCACCCATTATTAGACTGTTGAACGTTTTCCATGATATGGCTCCTTAATTTTGAATTAAGCACGCCCACGTCAT
>CAISEG010000012.1 GCA_903884265.1 uncultured Anaerolineales bacterium
AATAGATGCTCCTTATTGCTTCCTGTGGTCGCTTGCATAGACCATCCTGAGGAGAAAGCCATTCGGTTCTCTCCTCAGACTTAATCTCTCAAAAAGCACACGGCTGGTCTTTCACCCAGAATATTTGCAGACCTGCCGGCAGTCCATTTAGACCAGGATGACTTCCACTCCCATATCACGAATCGCTTTAATGACATCGGGCGGGGCATTCGTATCGGTGATAAGCGTGTGGAACGCACTGACAGGTTTCACCGGGACGAAGCCGACCCGTCCGATCTTGCTGCTGTCGGTCACCAGGATCACATGGCGGGAGCGCTCGACCATGATCCGATCCACTTCTGCCATAAAGACATTGGCAGTGGTGGCACCGCTGCCCAGTGTCAGCCCATCCGTCCCCAGGAAAACCTTGTCGGCAGTCAATTCCTGTAACTGGGCCAGTGTCTGGGGCCCAACAGTGGCCTGGTAGTCGGGAAGATACAAACCACCCAGAATGGTGAGGTTGGGCGATGGCCAGGTGAGCACTTCCTGCGCAATAGGCTGCGAGTTGGTGACCAGGGTAATCCTGTTGCTACTGCGCAGGTCCGATGGGATGTGGCGAATAACCTGCAAGGTGGTGGTTCCCGAATCCAGCAACAGGATATCCTTGGGTTTGATCATCTCGGCTGCCACCTTGCCAATCTGTTCCTTGGCTTTGATGTGCAACTCTTTCTTTTCATCAAATGAATCGGTGCGCGAACTCCCAGGGATGGGGATGGCTCCGCCATGGATGCGCTTCAGGCGGCTGCTGGCTTCCAGGAGGGTCAAGTCGCGGCGGATGGACGTTTCGGTCACCTGGAACTGTTCCACCAGACTGGCAACTTGCACTTTCCCGGTCTCCAACACCATTTGGGCGATCTGTGATCTTCGCTCAGCGGCACTCAAATCTTCCATGGCTTTATTCTCCATCAACAGGATTCCAAAATTCCATTTATTCTAATCGACATGAATCATGCCGGGACGCTTCTTTTAGACCTCAACCACTTCCAATCCCTGCATTTCTGCGTAAATTTTGATCTGCCGAGACAAGTGCCCATAAGCCAGTGCCATGTGGTGCGGCGAACCGGCCTTGCACCAGGCATCACACCAATCCTTGATATTGAGGTTACCGGGTTTGAAAAGCATCTGCGGGGCAGCCACCGGGCGAGGCTTGATGGCAATCGACTCACCCTCGGAAATAATGAGACGCCAGCGATTACCCACGTTAACTAATGCCAGGTTGGTTACCGGCCCGGGTGCATAGGCATATTCAAAACTGGCACCGAAACCGTTCACACCTTTATAGTAGATGCTGTGTTTGAGGGTAACGTCAGCCTGACTGGCGGCCAGGGCCGGGTTGCCATGACCATCATGCGACAGGATCATGGCATCCCGTTTGAAATCGATGACGTAATTCTCCAGGAAGGTTGATTTGCCAGCCAGCTCTTGCAGGATCAGCATGGCGGTTACCGTAGTAAGGTCTGCCTCGGTCGAGCAGGGGATGCCGATCTCGCACAAGCGGCCGGTGGCATAGGCCGGGATGATACCAACACGGGCATCGGTCAGCCAGACCTGGTCGAAGGATGCCACGGCGTCAAATTTTCCGTCACGCGTCACCTTCTCAAGCGCCAGAGCCAAGCGGCAGGAGCGCTCGAGTTGAGTTGCATCCATATCAATCTTGTAACGGTTGGATTCCTTCTTCACCAGCGTCTTGACTTCATCATCGGAGACCTGGCTCATGGCGACCGAAACCTTCTCGGGCTCCACCGGCCAGCACACCGGGCCCACAAACTGCCGCAGGCTGAGCTGGTCGATCATCAGGTCGGTCATGCCCTCGAAGGCGTGACCAAAGACAGCGATACGGGCCGACTTCAGCCGCCGGATGACCCCGGCTGTAGCAATGTACTCAGCCAACTTCTTGTGCCCTTCCGGATCATCCATCATCGAGCTGACCATCCAGAATGGGCGACCCAGACGCATCAGGGCGGAGGTCATTTCCGGAATGCCAGCCATGCCTGAGTTCAGCATGATCAGATCGAAATCAGCATCCTCCGGCAGGAACTCGATCTGCTGGGCATTCCAAACCAGGACGGGGGCGGTTGTGCTCAAAAAACAGCGGGTGGGTACTGCGCCTTTGGTGTAGGCTACTTCGACAGCAATAATCAGGTCCACGCCGGCTGCGTTGAACATTTGTGCGGCGGCTTCGGCCTGGTATTCTTCCTCCACAAGCGGCGGACAAACCACATCTGCGTATTTACCAATAATCGCGCCGATCTTATCCGCCACTTTTTGGGCCATCGGCCGAACATGCGCAGTCTTGTTGTAATCGTCTTCGAGCAAGGCCATCACCAGCACACCAACTTTGGATTTCATTGTCATCTCAACCTTCCTTTCGATCTTCGAAATTATTGTCAGGAATATAAGCGCTGCTAAGCTTTGGGGGAAGAGCTGTGCTTGAAATAATCAAACAGTTGCCGGTCCAACTCGCAATACCGGCGGTATGGTTCCGCATAGGCTTCTGCATCTGCACCCGGCGGGAGACTCTCCTTGACCCTCACCATTGCATTGCAACCTTCTTCGATGGACTGGAATATTCCGCTGGCGACGCCTGCCAGGATGGCATCCCCCAGCAAACCGGTTTCCTCGTTGGCGAGAGTGACAACCGGGCGGTTGCAGACGTCCGCCTTGATCTGATTCCACAGGTGGCTGCGTGCTCCACCGCCGGTGGCACGGATCTCATGCACCTGTATGCCAGTCCGTTCGATGGACTCCAAGTTGCGACGCAGCATGAATGCCACTCCCTCCAGCAAGGCACGCACAAAATGAGCCCGCGTGTGGCTGAGGGTAAAACCGGTGAACGAGCCGCGCGCCTGCAGGTTGGGTTCCGGGCTGAATGCACCCATCAGATGCGGTAACATGACCAGCCCGTCTGATCCGGCGGGGATCGACCCGGCCAGGGCAGTCAGGCGATCATATGTATCCTCTTTTTCCGCCTCTGCTGACTGGACTTCATCCTGAAAAAATGAATCCCGTAACCATTTCAAGGCCATCCCCGCAGTCGGGCAAACCGGGACAAACAGGTACTGTCCCGGGGCGCTATGATAATAAACGGGGACCACCTTGGATTGGTCGATCATTGGATTTGAGATGGTAGCTTGGATTGCCAGCGCTGCACCGGTCGTCTCGGAGACCATCCCCGGCTTGAAGTTGCCTGCCCCTATGGCGCCTACCGACTGGTCCATCCCGCCGGTGACTACACAGGTCTTGGTAGTCAACCCCAGCAGGCGGGCCGCTTCTGCCGTGAGCGTTCCCACAGTGGTACCCGGCTGGACGATCTCTGGCAGTTGGGCGGTCTGGATGCCGATCGCATCCTGGATTTCCGTCCACCAGGAATTTTTGACCAGGTCATAGTTCAGGGTGGTGCAGGAGATGGAACCATCCGTGACGATCCGGCCGGTGAGACGGTAGATGAGATAATCCTGCACCAATAAAAACTTGTAGGCGCGTTTGAAAACATCCGGCTCGTTCTGTCGGATCCAGAGGATCTTACAAGCCGGCCAGGTGGCAATAATCTCAGGGATACCCGTCCGGGAATAGACTTCCCTGCCAAATCGGTCTGCCAGGAAAGCCGCCTGATCTGTAGCCCGGTTGTCCAGCCAGACCAGGGCTGGATAGATCGCCTTTCCCTGCGCATCCACTGTAATAGTCGTCTCGCCCTGACTGGAAACAGCCACAGCCTTCACCTGTTCA
Source organism: uncultured Anaerolineales bacterium (assembly GCA_903884265.1). Classification (GTDB taxonomy): domain Bacteria; phylum Chloroflexota; class Anaerolineae; order Anaerolineales; family Villigracilaceae; genus UBA877. Next base: position 3,766 of record CAISEG010000012.1, read on the forward strand.
GACCTTAATCCAGCCTGCCCAATCGCTGTGTGAACAGTTTTTAAGCAGGCCTGCCAGTATACTTCGGGGTCGAGCTGGGCCCGGTCAGAAGCAGGGGTTTCGAGTTGATATTCCTGCCGTCCCAACCCCAGGCAGCGGCCATCCGGAGAAAACAGCCCGGCCTTTACCGAGGTGGTACCTACATCGATCGCAAGAAGAATTTCCATCCTAGTCCAGTTTGTATTTGGCAGCCACTTTATCGGGAGCCTGGAATTCCTTGACAACCTCTTTCAAGGCATCCAGCAGGCGGTTGGGATCCTTCGATTGGATCACATTTCGACCGTAAACAATGCCGCGCGCACCCGCTTCGACCGAAACAGCCGCCAGTTTGAGGGCATCGCTTTCCTTCGGTAGCTTCTTTGCGCCTAAAGCCAGGATCGGGACAGGCGTGGCAGCGGTAATCTCGTTGAAGCGCTTGCCAGTATA
>CAISEG010000013.1 GCA_903884265.1 uncultured Anaerolineales bacterium
CCGATCGATACGGTAAAATTAAATACCACGCCAAAAAGTTATGACTATTTAACCTCCCACCTGGATGAGTATGTTCAATCCCCCGACCCGTTGGCTGATAGCCAAGCCGGTCAGGTTTTTTTGGATTGGGTGAAGAACGAACTGATCCCGGCTTTGGGGGATGAGACTAAATTAGAGAAAAATGTGTGGGTAGGTGATGGTGGGTATTATAATAATGAGCTGGCACTTTCGGGGGAGTCGAAACCCTTAATGGGCCAGCCGGAATTTTTTTATTTTGAACATCAAAATAAAGTCTATCCGGTACTGATCTTATCTACCGTTTCTATTTTGCCTGGAAGTTGGGGGGAATGGGGAAGGACGGTAATGGTGGTTTTAACAGAGGAAAGTGATTTGGGATGGGGGGCTTTGGAAAAATTAGCTGAAGGTAAGTTGATACGCGGTATTTTTTTGTTTCCAAGAGTGGACTGCCTGTATATACCCGATATCGGCAAGCAGATGGTGGCAGCCGGGTTGGATGCATCAGTTTATGAGGACAATTGGCGGTTGCCGGCCGCCGGCCGTATTCAAACATTGCCTTGAAAAGGATCCAACGAGTCCGATTGGGGGCACCACTCTATACGGGTGTTCGCGAGGCTGTCACGGTTGAATGGACCTGATGACCAAGGAAATCATCCGCTTTGTTTTTTAACCCAGGTTTCCTTCCCGCGACGCACGGATCACCCACACTAACTCCCGTCTATCTTGGGCAGGTGTTAGTGATTCCATTCAACCTCAATCCCAATATTGAACCATATCAACCGAATAGCACTCCAGTCCGGCGGCTCACGAGCCGATATGAAAAGACTGATTGAGGGAAATGATGCGGGTAGATATAGAAAACACATCCCCTTTCGTAAGGAAGTATATTGATTTGGATCAGGATTTGCTCTATCCTATTTATGATTCGCGGCCTAATTTCTTAAATTAATTTAGCATATTAGGCTGTGCAGGCATACAAGCTATTAAACCGAACGGCTCAACCACAAGTTATGCGCTTGAAAACAAGATTCGTTGCAGGTAGAATTAGACTAAAAGCTCTTGCACTCATCATAAGTAAAATAAGGGGCGTGAGTAATACCATGAGTTAACCGTTTATTATGCGGAGGAAAAATGCCATCTTTTGCTTTGAACATCAATGGTCGCCCTGTCGACATCGAAGCCGAAGCCCAAATGCCACTGCTCTGGGTGCTGCGCGACTTGCTCGCGCTGACCGGCACCAAATTCAGTTGTGGTGCGGGGCTGTGTGGAGCCTGCACCGTGCTCATCGATGGCATGTCAATCCGTTCTTGCATCACCCCTGTTTCGAGCGTCACCGGCAAAGCCATTGTCACTATCGAGGGATTGTCGCCTGATGGTTCGCACCCGCTCCAAAAAGCCTGGCAGGAGGAACACGTTACCCAATGCGGCTACTGCCAGCCGGGGCAGATCATGAATGCCGTGGCCCTGCTTAAGAAAAATCCCAAGCCAACCGATGCTGATATCGATGCCGCCATGGCAGACGTTCTCTGCCGCTGCGGAACGTATCAACGCATCCGCAAGGCGATCCACCGCGTGGCGCAGGAGGCCTGAGTTGAGTAACAATACGATAAATCGACGAGATTTTCTCAAAGTGGTCGCCAGTACCTGTGGCGGCCTGGTTCTGGCGGTTTATCTCGACGCATGCACCACCCAGACTGAAACCTCATCGATTATTACGCCTGCCGCCGCCCCATCCACCTCCACACTGACACCGGAACCATCCTCACTTGTCGATTGGAAACCCGGCATCTATATCAAGGTCGATCATCAGGGGCTGCTCACAGTTACCGCTTTCCGCTCCGAAATGGGCCAGGGCATCCGCACGGCGCTGGCGATGCTCGTGGCTGAGGAACTGGATATCGACTGGGCCAACGTCCGCATCGAACAGGCCCCGGCCGATTCAACTTATGGCGACCAGCAAACCGGCGGAAGCGTCAGCGTTTCTTTGTACTACACGGGGCTGCGCCGCGCCGGGGCGGTTGCGCGGCAAATGCTGATCGCCGCGGCTGCCCGACAATGGAACATTGCTGCCGAGAAATGCACCACAGCAGCCGGGTTCGTCATCCACCCGGATGGACAGGAAAAACTGGCCTACGGCGACCTGGTGGATGCTGCCGCAAAAATTGACCGACCCAACGATGTCAAACTCAAAGAGACCGATCAATTCCGTATCCTGGGGACCGGGATCGGCCTTTGGGATGCGCCGCAAATCGTCAGCGGTAAGGCCGTCTATGGGCTGGATGTGCGCCTGCCGGGGATGTTGTTCGCTGCCCTGGCACGCTGCCCCGTTTTCGGCGGGGAATATACCAGTTACGACGATGCCGAGGCCAAAGCTATCCCCGGTGTCAAACAGGTGGTGGTACTCGACCGCACACTCGAGCGCAGCATTGCCGTTGTCGCTGAAAATTCGTGGGCTGCCATCCGTGGGCGGGATGCCTTGAAAGTTACCTGGGATGAGGGCTCAAACAAGACCCTCGACAGCCAGGAAATGATGAAAATTGCCACCGGGCGGCTCAAGAAATCGAACGAAAGCACCATTCTGGGAGCGGTCTATGAAATGCCCTACGAGGCGCATGCGACGATGGAGCCGATGAACTGCACAGCCTATGTTCACGATGGGGTCTGCGAGGTTTGGGCTCCGACCCAGAACCCACAGGAGGTGCAGCGGTCGGTGGCCGGGAGCTGTCACATTTCGCCGGGCAAAGTCACTGTGCATGTTCCGCTGATGGGGGGCGGCTTTGGCCGCCGCCTGCAAACCGACTATGCCCAGGAGGCAGCGCTGGTCTCGAAGGCGGTCAATGCTCCAGTACAGGTTATCTGGACACGCGAGGATGATCTACAGCATGATTTTTACCAGCCGCTGCTGGTCCAATATGCCTGCGGCCCGCTGGACAAACCCGGCATACCGGTCGTTTCGAGCGCGGGTGGAATGGGCATCCCGACCGGGGCCTGGCGCTCGGTGGAGAATTTCCCCGCAGCCTATGCTAATGAATGCTATCTCGATGAGCTGGCCTGCGCCTTGAAACGCGATCCACTCGATCTGCGCCTTGAAATCTATAGCTCAAAATACATACAAGGCGTGGTCAAACTTGCCGCCGAAAAAGCCGGTTGGGGCGCGGCGCTGCCAGTTGGTCAGGGACGAGGGTTGGCCTACCATGCCACTTTTGGCGTGACGCATGTTTGCGATGTGGCCGAAGTGGAAGTCGATGCGGCCGGGAATGTGCGCGTCAAACGCATCGTTTGCGCGGTCGATTGCGGTGAAGTGGTCAACCCGGATACCGTCAAGGCGCAGATGGAGGGGGGCATCGCCTTCGGGCTGACGGCAACACTCAAAGCCGAGGCAACGGTTAAAAACGGACGTATCCAGCAGAGCAATTTCTTTGACTACCCGCTGCTGCGCATGGATGAAATGCCAGTGGTAGAGGTTTACATCGTTGAAAGTGACAAGGAACCGAGTGGTATTGGCGAAATGGGCGTCCCGCCGGTCGCTCCGGCGGTGGCAAACGCCATTTTCGCGGCGACTGGGAAACGGGTGCGGCACATCCCTATCCGGCCCGCGGATTTGAAGGCCTGATGTTCGCTCAAACCATGTTCTGCCATAACATACACAGCCAGTTCGCGGCGCTCGTCAGGCTTTAAGTTTTTTGAACAATATCCTTGAGTGCCTGATATTCCAGGCTCAAGTTAGCATACA
>CAISEG010000014.1 GCA_903884265.1 uncultured Anaerolineales bacterium
AACCGCTGTTAAGCTGGATGGAAGCCCAGGCCAGTTGGCGGTACAGACCCACGTACCAGCTATCGATGTAGCCAAATGGCGTATCGCCCAAGGATGGGCTGGGGATGGGGTTGGTAACCCAACCGGAGCGATATTCCAGCAACGCCAGCAGCAGGCGTGGATTAACCGAGTAATCCTGGGCGATGAGTTGAACGACTTGAGCGGCATTCAGGGTTTCGCCATTTACATCCTGAGTGTAATTTGCCAGATAGCCGCCCTTTTCTCGTATAAAAGCTGCAAGGTCGAACGTAGCGCTCAATGGTCCATATACCGATTCGGAGTCAGGTATCAACTTGTAAGCCGGACCTGGAGCCTGGGGAGTCACAACCGGGATGGTCAGTGTTTGGCCAACTTCGAGATTATCGGGGTTGGAAATATCGTTGGCCTGGACAATTGCATTCACGCTGACGCTGTAGTGTTCGGCAATGGCACTGAGCATATCACCAGACTGGACGACGTAAGTCTCAGGTCCACGACCCGCACCCGGCTGGTAATGCGGGGAATCCGGGGTCGGTGTCAAAACCGGTGCACCAGCCGGAGGCGGTGTCGGGAGGATATACGATAACGTCGGTGTGACCATCATTGTTGCAGCTGTTGGGACCCGAGTCGCGGTCCAGGCTAAAGCCGGGGTTATAACACTTGTCTCCGTCCAGGGACGGACGCAGGCGGTTAATATTATGAACAATCCAAATATCCACAAAGGCTTTCGGTGCATAGGATGATTTTACTGCCTTTTGTCAGAAATCCTATTGTGACTATCTCAAATGCCGGATTCTTCACTCTGGTAGTGTAATTCTCCGGGTGAAGGTTATAATCACACCGGTAGTCGAATAAAAGATCAAAAGGTTTACGTAATGGTGGTGAAAGGATCAAATTTCAATCCTGGGAGTTCGGTGTGAGTACTTTCAAATGGTGGCAAAAAGCTATTTTTTATCAAATCTACCCACGCTCGTTCGCCGACGGGAACGATGACGGTACCGGTGATTTTAAAGGAATGGTCGAAAAGCTTGACTACCTGAAAGAACTGGGTGTGGATGCCTTGTGGCTCTCGCCTCATTTTCCTTCCCCTATGTACGACTGCGGCTACGATATCTCAGACTATGAGGCGGTTGCCCCGGAATATGGGACTTTGGAGGAATTCAAAACTTTTTTAGAGGGGGCTCACTCCCGTGGAATGCGCGTCATTTTGGACCTGGTGCTGAACCATACATCCGATGAACATCGCTGGTTCAAGGAATCAAAATCCAGCCGTGATAACCCAAAAGCGGACTGGTACGTCTGGTTGGACACGCCACCGAATAACTGGCAATCCTGCTTTGACGGACCGGCCTGGACCTATGCGCCAGAGCGCGGTCAATATTTCTATCACTACTTCATGAAACAACAACCCGACCTGAATTGGAATAATCCGGATGTCTGCCAGGCAATGTGGGGTGCTGCCCGCTTCTGGCTGGACATGGGCGTGGACGGCTTTCGATTGGACGCCATTGGGACGATTCTTGAGGATCCAAAGCTGACATCGCACACGGTCCCACTGGACCTGGCAGGGTTGCGGCATTTCTCGGATATTGCCAAAACCCCCGCTGAGCGGGCGCAGGTGGAGCAGTATTGGCGGGAAATGTTCAAGAACCAGTTGGGTCAGCCGGGCATCCACGAACTCATGAAACAACTTCGGTCCATCCTCGACGAATACGATGGTGACCGGATGTTGGTAGGTGAGGACGACGATGTAACCTACCAGGGAAACGGCGAGGACGAATTAAGCATGGTCTTCAACTTCCCGCTGATGCGCACCGACCAGCTCAACCCGCAATGGATCCGCAAAAACCAGCAGGAACGAATAGCTGCGCTGGCAAAGGTCTCGCCGGAGGCTTGGGCATGTAACACACTGGGCAATCATGACTGTTCGCGCATCTACACCCGCTACTCCGCCTCCCAGAACGGGGGGAATGCCGACCATGATGCCAAACTGGCACGCATCAACCTCGCAACAATTCTAACCCTGCGCGGGACACCCTTCCTGTAT
>CAISEG010000015.1 GCA_903884265.1 uncultured Anaerolineales bacterium
GATTGCGCTCGCGCCAGAAAATCATTGGCTGGGGACTTGTCTGTGCGATCGGTTTACTGGGTGCCAGCCAGGGACTGGTAGTTGTCACAGGCCTGGCTTCGGGTAAGACTGCGCCGACCGGTTTGTGGTGGGTGCTTGCCCTGACAACGATCATCGGCTATGCCCTGGCATTGATTGTCACTGGAATTGGAGGGGTGTTATTGTTGCGCGACCTGTTCAAGAATTCTCGATATTCATGAAATAGTCTCAAGATCACAGGAGCAAGTTTTAGATCATTGCTACGAACCCCTTTCTCGATATTGGGAGAGGGGGCGTTGATCTTTATACTTTCGCTGTGTTTAGAAATTGCGTGTAGATGACAGTATATTCATCTTGGCATGTTCTTGGTGAGAAAAGCCTTCAGCTACAGCAGGAATTAAACCGGTTAGGAACCACCCAGGGGGCGTCAGTTTTCCTTCCAGAGCTGGCGGTCACGCGGATCATCTCCATCGAGCAGGAGTGGATGCACCTGCGGGCCGAGGCGGTAGCCGTGCGCTGTCCAAAGGCTCTCGGCGAGGTGGTGGGGCTGCAGGGAAAGCCCCTGATCGATAAAATACTCACACAGGCGGGTTATGTCGCGTTCGAAGATGGCATAGGCATTGCGGTTGCCTTGAACTGTAACCACCTGGGGGAAGTCGATCAGGGTGATATGTCCCTTCCAGTAGAGGATGTTGTAAGCAGATAAGTCGCCATGGACGCGCCTACTGGCCAGCATAATATTGAGGTTATCTAGGATTTGATTGAAAAGGAACTCAGCCTCCTCGATCTCCAGGGTCACCTCGCTGAGTGCTGGAGCAGGCAGCATTTCGTCGCCCAGGTAACCCATCAGGATTGCTTTTGTTGCCATTTCGTACGGGCGCGGCACATCCGCCCCGGCTTCAAAGAGTGTCTGCAATGTGTAATACTCGTGGGCGATCCAGGATTGGTGGCGGATCTGTTCCCCGTAGACACTGCGTTTATGTTGGGCTTTGAGCATGCCCAGGTCGACGACTGGGTGACCGTTCTCATCCAGGACCTCACGGCCTTCACGGTAGAGCTGGTCGTTCTTAAGATTTCGCAGCATGCGCGGCCGGTAAACTTTGGCTGCGACAAGCGGGGCGTCCACCTGCTCACCGGACCGGCACAGGTAGACCGAAGCCTCCTTGCCGACCTTGATCTTGCGCAGGACATCCGAGATCCAGTGTTGCTCATAGAAATAACCAAGCGAGTCTAGCAGCCAGCTCTCTTCGAACCGGGCAGCGTGATAGGTGAACTCGAAGGATTGGACCGAATCGTCCTGGGATTGGATGAAGAGGGCCTCACTGACGGGTGTTTTTTTCTCGACAACACTCCGTCGAGGCTGGTGATGGCGGCCGGTAGCTGCTTCGGCTGGTTTGCCACGTCGGGTTGTTTTGGCTATCTTTTCGAAGGTCTCGAGAGGGGTATCCTCGTCGAGTTCTTCCATTAGATCAGAAAAGTTGTCAGGTTTCATAATATTATTGTTCCATAAAACAAAAACCACAGGCACAATTGTCTGCGGCGGGAATAACAAAAACCGCAGGCTGAGGCACCTGCGGCGGGATGGATATGTTTAACAGGCGGGAGAATCCGCCGGGATCAATGTATACTCCGCACAAGAGGCGCGCTCAAAAGAATCGTTTCGACCGATTTGACGTTTGACATTTGAGACGAACCTCCTTTCTTGGAAAAGATGTAGCGAGTTTATCATCGGCTCTGTTGGGCGTCAAGGTTCCTGGGATGGGGGTGTTATTGAAGGAGAAGCAATATAGCTTCTGAATTAAACCGGGTACAAAAGTAGCGGTGGTCAAACAAAGTAGCCCGGGTAGGATCTTAAAGATCTTGATTCGAGAAAGGATGTCTTGACCGTCTTTCAGGAAGGAAAGCAGCGCCCGTCCAAGACGATGAGCATCCCCCTGAGACCAGCCAGGGCGAAACCAGGTGCAGCGGCGTGTGAAAGCCAGGGTGAAGGGTAGCAAGATCACGAAGGGTATAACATTCATCCTGGTTTCAAGGAGCCTTTAAGGGAAAGGCCATGGTTCTATTACGTTTATGCTTTTGGCTGTAAAACCCTTGTTATATCCAGAATTCACATGATAGCTAAATTAGTTTCTATATCGTACTAACGACTTAATCGTAAAAGTCGTTCAAATAATTATATTAAAAACACGATACAATTAACTACTTATATTCTTGGAATAGGACAATGCGAAAAACAAACCTCACCTTGGTTGCCTTCCTCCTTTTCTTCTGTCTGACAGTTATCCTGTCAGGTTGTCAGACTCATAAAACGACACCCACCCCAACGCTTGTCTGGCAGATAGAGGTCTCAAAGTTTGAAATTATGAACAACTTAAGTGCTATCGAGTCGGTGACTCAGTACAATGGGTCGAAAATCGACGTGGCCCACACACAATCCCCTGACGCAGGAAACGTCTACCTGATAATAAAAGTGATCATACACAAAGAAGACAACCAGTCCACGGCTTCCTTCGATTGGCAGCAGCTGGTGGTCAATGACGGTTCCGGGAATTCTTATCACCGCCTTGCAAATGACACTTTTCTTGAACAGTATCAATATACACCACGGATAACCGGGTTGGAGCTGCGCTTTGGTGAGAATTCCGGCTGGATGTGTTACGAAATCCCTGTATCTGTTGCAACGGGGAAATTAACCCTGGTATACACTGCAGAAGAAAGCCAGCAGGAGATTACCCTACAGAAATAATACAAATCTGTTAGTAATCCTTGTCTGTGTTATGTTCCTTATAAGGCTTCCCAATTATGAAACAGAGAATCTTCTATATCATTGTACCGATTATTATTATCCTAGCCATCGCTGCCAGTGTATTGTTCAGCGGTGTTCTGGTAATGCCGACGAAAGCAACCCTTGCGAATGCCACCCCTGTGGAGAGTTACGATATTCTGGAATACCAGTACCAACGTGAGTTGAATATCTTGTCAGATTATGCCAACGGCAGTTATACCCCCCAAAACCCGTATATTATCCAGGATCCCTACAAGGCTAACCCGTTATCAGCCCTGATCCTTTTCGAGACGGCTGAACCGGCTCAAGTCACTGCGACCGTGATAGGGAAAAACCAGTACGCAACATTTACTTATTCGATGGACGGTTTCACCACCCACCACGAAGTGGCGGTCCTTGGGTTGTATCCGGGGCAGAAGAACCAGGTGGATCTGGCCATTATTTACCAAAACGGGCAAGAGAAAAAATACGAGCAATTCCTGCAGACAGAACCCCTGCCTTACGATTTTCCCAATCTGGCTGTTCAGGTCTCAAAACCGGAGAAAATGGAACCCGGCGTTGACTTGATGATCTCCTGCCTCGATACCAATTATACCTACATGCTGGATGCAAATGGGGATGTGCGCGGGTATTTTTCCAACAAGAATTTTGGGCACTGCACTGCAATGCGAGTCTTAAAAAATGGGCGTCTGCTCACGACTGGCGATGTTGAGAAGCTGATGCCTTACAATATGTATACTCTTTGGGAAATGAACCTGCTCGGTAAAGTTTTTGTTGAGTACGAAATCCCAAATGCCGTCCATCATGACATTATTGAACTGGACAATGGAGATTTCCTGGCTGCTTCGAACAATGAGAATATGCCCCTGGGATATGATACTCGCGAGGACGTGGTCATCCGGATCGATCGCCAATCCGGTGCAGTAACACAACAATACGATCTGCGCCAAATTCTCGACGATAATCGAAAACCTTATAATCACTACGACCCGGGCGTTCTAAATGCACCCAACCGGGATTGGGCTCATACCAATTCAGTGGCGATGGATGAAGGCGATAATAGCATCATCTTTTCATCCCCAATTCAGAGCGCTGTTGTTAAATTTAATGCAGATACACATGAAATTGATTGGATCTTATCATCACCCGAAGGGTGGGATGGCGAGTTTAGCCAGTACCAAAAGTATCTGCTTACCCCCATAGGGGAAAATTTCGAATGGCAATGGGGTCAACACTCAGTTAAGATCTTACCAGATACGGCCGGCGATTCCAATACCATTGACATTCTCCTTTTTGATAATGGCCAAGCCAGGAGCTATACTCAAGCCAACAGTATTAATCCGGTCAATAATTACTCCAGGGCAGTGATATATCGTATCAATGAACTCAATAGAACGGTGGAACAAATCTGGCAATTCGGCAAGGAGCTTGGATCAGGAGCCTACGCCACCTTCCTGGGGAATGTGGAAAAAATGCAACTAACCGGTAACTTCAACATTGACTTTGGAGGCATGTTACGCCAGGATGGAGTTCCGCTGGACGACATCGTACAGAGCGTTATCGGCAGACAACAGGTCCAATCCAGAGTTGTGGAAGTGCAGCAAAAGGGTGAGGTGGTTTTTGACGTTTCAGTCACCCCAAACAATTCTTCCGATGCTGAAACTTATCAAGTGAGGAAAATGGATCTCTACACCGCAGCGATCCAGTACTTATTGGGCGATAGTAAGTGCCAGCGCAAGGGTGATGTCCAATCTAGCGAGCCAACCTCCTATAATCTTCCAAACTTCTTCATTCCCCGTATCACCCTGAATTTCAAGCAGATCTACCAGCAGAATGGAAACCTCATCTTACAAGGCAGTTTTCTTTACAACGGTAAATCTTATATGCTGGGAAAAGTACTGTTTGTGTTGAAAAACAAGGATTATCAATATATTTTCGCAGCAACACCAGGCCTGAATGGCAACTTCGCGGCGCGGTTTGACTTAAACGATGTGCAGCCTGGTGAATATGCTATCTATGTGGCCGGTGGTGTGGTAAATGGAATGGATGCCCTGGGGAAAGTCAACTTCGGCTACAACCCAACTGGTTATAAGATCCAGGTAAAATAGACTGCTTTAAGAGGGAAAACCTTCTTGACCCATAAACTTGCGCGTATCTGGTTCAGCTTTAAAAAAGTTCTTATTCTTGCGGGAGCTGTCGGGTTGTTATTAATCCTGCTTGTTCTGGCCTTTCTTTTTATAAATCCGTCGTATGCTCCCTCTGCCGACACACTGTCGTTCGTAAAGGATGCAGTTGCTAAGCAGCAAAAAATCGAAGAAGATCTGCGCGCCTACTACCAGGAAGGAAAATACACCTTTTCTGATCCATTGGTGATCCAGGACCCTTATCAAACTGCTCCTTTGACTGCCCTGATCATCTTTGACACCCCTCAAAACAGCCAGATCTCCATTCACGTACCGGGGGAAACCCCCCAATCTGCGGTGGATTATCCTTTTGCAGGCTACCAGCGCCACCACGAGATACCCGTTTACGGTCTATGTGCTGATACCTTGAACCACGTCACGATCAGCATGAAAACGCAGAACGGAGAAAGTGCACAGACCGAGGTAAACCTGCAAACCGAACCATTACCCGTTTACATTCAAAATTTCCAGGTTGATAAAGTGAACCCAGATAAATACAGCCCCGGGTTCAATTTTACTTTCCTGGGCTCAAAACCGGTTTTCGATATCGATGGAAACGTGCGCTGGTATTCTACAAAAGAATCTTTTGAGGTTTTCACCAAACTGAAAAACGGGCGTTTCTTATTTACCTACAGGATAGAAGATCAGGAACCCAGCTTCATAATGGAACAAGATCTGCTGGGGAAGATCTATGCCATTTACTATATAGCCGATGGCATCCACCATGATATTTATGAGCTTCCGACCGGAAATCTGCTGATTACAAGTTCAGAAATGAATTCAGCCACGACCGAGGATAATATTATTGAAGTTGACCGGGGCACTGGCCACATCGTAAGGTCATTTGACTTGAAAAATTACCTGGATGCAAACCGCCTTCATGAGATGGATTTAGATGTAAACGATTGGCTCCACCTGAATTCGATCGTCTACGATCCCACGGATCATTCGATTATCATTTCCAGCAAGGCGCAGTCGGCTGTTGTAAAGATGACCTACCCCGGGATGAAAATCGTATGGATCCTGGGACCCCATGACAATTGGAATGCAAAATTCCAACCCTATCTGCTCACCCCGGTTGGTGAGAATTTTGTATGGTCCTGGTCACAACACCATGCCACGCTATTCGGCCCGGATGTACCAGGAGATGACGCCGTTGATATATTGTTATTCGATAATGGCTTGTATCGTAGCTTCGAAAAAGCCACTGCCTATTCGCCACCTGAATCGTATAGCCGGATCGTCCACTACCGCATCAACGAAGCATCCATGACTGTTGAGCAGGTATGGGAATATGGCGAAGAAAACGATGCAGCCACCTTCTCTGGTACGCGCGGCAGTGCCTACCTTTTACCCAATGGAGATGTCCTTGGCACTTGGGGAGCTATTTCTAAAGATGCCTTGGGAAATCCGTTGGCCAATATTGGTACCAATGGTAGTACAGATGAAACCCAAATAATGGAGGTCGATCCTTCAAATAACGAGGTGGTATTTGAGTGTACTGGGTTTGGCTTGGTGACTTATCGCACCTTGCGTGCCGGATTATATGATGGATATTCAGAAAAGAATGCCTATCTTGTGACGCCTCTGGATAATACGGCTGGAAATGACCTTGTAGACCGGAGTGTGATGGCTTTGCGGGACTTGAAACGGCAGGTCATTTCCCCATTTCACTCATGGCTCAAAAAGATTGGCCACCAGATTCTTGTACCGATCCGGTGATGCCCCGCCAAACATTAGTTCTTTGGATGAACGTTTATTCAAGAAAAATACAATGCGCACTCTGCAGGGTAACGGGACACGAATTCAGCCTCGATTGCCAGTCTTGGTCTAGAATCAATGCAATATCTTCAGTTTTTTGATTAATTCTATGACTACTCGAATTTCTCTAAGAGTTGCAGTATACTGAAAAGTGACCGAAATAGCCCTATCTGTTAATAAATAAGAATGGAGCAATAACTACAATCGGTTTAAGGTATTAGGGATGCCTTTAGCGCCTCCTTCAAAGCCTACGAAAGGTCACCATGAAACGCATTTGTCTTGGGCTGATCATTCTATTTAGCATCATTGGCGGGGTAATTGCTGTTTACACCACTGCAAATGGTCCTTGGGGATATTCGGACCCGGTGGAATATATTTCCACAGCCACCAGTATTCTTCATGGACAGGGGGTGGGCTATTACGAAGGAGGCGCACAATTCAGTTTTACAACTCTGCATCCACCGTTTTATTCCATCGTGTTGGGCTTTATTGGCCTTACAGGGATCAATCTGGTGGTAGCAGCGCGCTGGCTAAATATCTTTGCTTTTATTGCTTCCATATTCATTGCCGGGTGGATATTCTTTCGCTTCAGCTGCGTGCCGGCCCTGGGTGTTGTCGCAAGTGCACTCATGTGTACTTTCCCATATATGGTAGTCATGTTTAGTTCTTCCTATTCCGAACCCCTATTTGTCCTTCTGGTATTGTTGGGAGGGCTGGGCTTGCTGATCTATCTAAAAAAAGAAAAACCGGTACCGTTCGTATTGAGTGCAATTTTGCTTGGCTTAATCCCGTTTACACGTTATGCCGGGATTGCGATGCTCGCATCCGGAATTGCAGCTGTCTTTTTTCTTGTGCCGGGAAAACCTTGGACCCGCATAAAACGGACCGTTCTTTTCGCCTTGATAGGTTGTTTGCCAACGATTGTCTGGCTAATTCGAGTTTATCTTGTCGGTAACCACAGTATGGGCGGACGAGGGATTGGGACAGATTGGAGTACAGTGGCAGCCCAGTTTCAGGCGTTCCGTGGCATCTTCATGGACACGGTCTGGAAGTGGATCCCGTTCCAGAGTCATACTACGATCCTGCGTTATAGCGTCCGATTTGTACTGACTGGCATCGGGCTTGTAACTACGATTGTGCTTTCTTTTCTAGCCGGACGGCGATTGCACCAGGATACCAACCCAAAAACCGATATGCCGATTTACATCTATTTTGGGCTGTCGACGTTGGTTTACCTGGCGGTTTTGATTGCCACCTATTTGTTCACTCAGCCAACGATTGACATCGACAACAGGATGCTCCTACCATTTTTTGTCTGCCTGGTAATGGGAATGTTGGGAGCTTTTGCCCTGTGGCAAACGGCCTGGTTCAGAGAACGCAGGCGCTGGCTCCAGGTATTACCCTGGCTGGTTATGATTCTTTGCATGTATTGGTACATCCCCCAGACCCAAGAAAAAGTTAAGTTCTACCATCTTGGCGACGGACTGACTGCCTATCATTGGAATAGTTCTGAGATTATCCAGTCGGTACGCGCCCTGCCAGTAGCCACACCTGTTATTTCGAATGACTGGGAATTGCTTTTGCTTTGGACAGAACGTCCAATTTATGGGTTCTGGAATACATTTCCGTCCGATCCTCCCATTCAGACAACAGCTTATGGGGCAGATCAAAGAGATCACGTCCAATCTGTGTTCTGCGATCAGGGAGCCGCGCTGGTTATCTTCAATGATTTTTCCACTCAATTCAGGGATCAAGTTGGCGAATCTGCACTTAACCAGGTGCCGGGTTTATTTGCAGGGTTATCCGTTTATGGAACATATCCCGATGGGACGATCTACCTTTGTCCATAATGGATTTAATGAACGTCCCTTGAACGATAATGCTCTTCAAAGCCCATCAAGGAATGGTGCTATACCCGGCATATGTCCACTTCACAGTTTGTTCTACTGAGGATATTCCCAGAGATTAAATATCAGGTTGCTGAAAAACCAAGCACGAAGGCGGCTGTGGTCAAAAAAAAGCAGACCGGGCAGGATCTTCAAGATCGTTCTTCGAGATAGGATGGGTTGACCGGTTTTCAGGAATGAAAGCAGCAATCCCCCCAGGCTGATGAGCGCCCCTCCCAGACCGACCAGGGCGAAACCAGGCGCAGTGCGGCGGGTGTATGCCAGGATAAAGGGCAGCAGGAAAATGATCATCCCGGCAATACCATGCACAACCGTCAGCAAGAGGACTGGAAAATTATTTTTCATCGGAACAGAGCGGGTGAGGATGATCGCCAAAAATCCAAGGATGGTAAAAACCAGATAAGGGGTGCGGTAAGCAGAGAGGTGCTCCCAGACCAATCCCAGGGAAAGGCTGAGCGGGATGATGGTCGAGAGGATGACCACGACCGGGCTGTCCAATGCATCGAAACCCAGGATGATGAGCAGCAGCCCTGCCACAATCAGGACACCGAAACCGACGGTGTAAGCGATCATTGGGATTGTATCCATTCCATTGATACCGATAGCAACCTGCCAGGCAGCCAATAAACCGGTAGCGAAAAGAAAGATGCGGTCCAAGATAGTGATTTTCATTTTCTATAATACTTAGGGCGGGGTGAATTGCCAGGGCTGGGTAAAGGGATGTGGTTTTCCCCAATGGGTGGCTTTTATGAAATTAAAGTGACAATAAAATCATCGCACTGAGCATGAAAACCGAAGCATACTTGAACAATCCAAAATTACCTCGTTCGTTTGGACGGAGAACTGTGTCGGCAGCCAGGAGCACCAAACCCGCCGACAAGACTGCCAGCAGCCGGAGGAAACCCCATTGCATCCCGATCAGGATGCCGGCTGTGCTGATGGAAAACGCGGCAATCAAGCTCGACACGGCAATCGTAAGGCGTGTGACCCGGAATCCGTAGGCGGACGGGAAAGTAGGGATCTTTGCGGCCTGGTAATCATCGAAATAGCGCAGGGCAAAGGTTAGGATGTGGGTGGGGATCCAGAACAGCACTGCCAGGGCAAGCAGGAGTCCGATGCCATCCAGGTGACCTGTGGCGAAGGTGCGCCCGGCCAGGATGGGTATGGCGCCTGAAACCCCGCCCCAGACAATGCTCCAGCAGGTGCGCCGTTTGAGCCAAAGCGTATAAATCACCACGTCGAAGAACAACCCTGCAAAGACGATCAGCCCATAGAGCGGGGACATGGCGATTGCCATCCCGACACCCAACATGGAAAGTATCAACCCAAGCCGCAGGGCTTTGGTGGGGGCTACCCGACCATCTGCCAGCGGACGGTGGTGGGTGCGATTCATGACTGAGTCGATATCGCGGTCATACCACATATTGAGGATGGTGCTTCCAGCGATCGCCAGGAATAAAC
>CAISEG010000016.1 GCA_903884265.1 uncultured Anaerolineales bacterium
GGCTGCGCACCCTGTAACGCTGCATCAGGGAATCGGACAACAAGTGCTGAAAAAGTTTTTTAAGCGGGAGAACAATAAAACCAAAAACTGTCCAAAGCGCTACCAGTATCCCTACCACAAAAAACTTGCCGGCAATAAACAGCGTTATAGCCGTCATGATGAACATGCGATACACGAATGTAGCAACCCCGTAAAAGGCCAGCCAGCACGCCTCGCCCACCGTCTGGGCAGTGGATGCCACTTCGGAGATACCGAGCAGCCGGCGCTTTACGAAATAACCAAGGTATTCGCTGCTCCTGGCCGCCAGATTCGGTATTTCCAGAAAATCGGACAGGATGTAATAGGCATCATAGCGAATCAGCGGGTTGCCGTTCATCAGCAGGGTGGAGATACCACCAATTATCATCATATTATACGCTATTGCCCGTACTGTGCCGGGACCGGCGTTGACCCAGACCACGACCGCCAGAGCCGCCAGGAAGAGTTCCACCAGGATTCCGGCGGCGCCTACCAGCATGCGCTTTTTCTTGTCACGGAACGAATATGACGAAGTTGCATCTACGTAGGGGATCGGAACAAAGACAAGGAGCATGATTCCCATCTCATGTACCTCGCCGCCCCAGCGCTTTACCGCATAGGCATGACCAAACTCGTGCAAGGCTTTGAATACGGGATAGATGAGGGAAAGGATCAGAACATTTTCAAGACTGAGAATCCGGTCAGTGACATTGGAAGTCAGCTCGCCCCAGTGCACACCTGTTAGAAGCAAACCGTAAACTACCACTGACAACCAGAGAAGGCCGCCGATCCAGCCGAATAAAGGACTGACCAGAACCTGGGTGCGCTCAAGGAATTTATCCGGATCAATCAACGGAAAGCGCAGGGACGTCGGGGAAGCCAGGTAACTCAGTAATTTGTTGCGCTTCTCACGCAGGTTCCGCTCGCCGAGTTCGGTCATATCGGGCAGAAGATCGGATTGCAGTCCATCAAAACGATGAATTTGGGACAGGAGGTTTATTATCTCTTCCTGGGTTGGCAGGCTGTCGCCAAGATGTACCGCGGCCGCGTCCCAAATATCAGCCATGGTGCGCTTGCCGTCCATCAAGCCGGTGATGAAATAGGCTGCCGGGGATATCCTGTGAAAACGGCCCGTGGAGTGATCCTGCAGCACATACCACTCCTTTGCACGAAAGATCTGTCGTTGAATCTGGATATGGCTGCGCAGTCGCGGCTTGAGGCCTGCCACCCGATACCAGGACTGGCTGTAAAGATGCTGTTCAATCTGTCCGCTTGCTATGGCCACCAGTACCACACCTTCATCCGTATCCAATCCGTCAGATCACGGGTCCAGATGGATATGAGCCTGCGCCGGTCAACCGAAATCTTGCCGATTCCTTCCATACCCGGTCGTAGAACGTCGCTTGTTTTGATCAGTTTCGCCTCCACACGGAAATAGTTCTTTCCCTCTTTTTGAGACGATATCGGCGTGATCTTTTCAATCTCGAACGCAAAATTCCTGTCCATAAGTGCGGGCAAAACCAGGGCGCCGCGTTGACCTTTACGTACCTCGGCAATCCGGTATTCATCCACCTGAAGGATAACACGGTAGGAATTCAGTGGGGCCAGCTCAAACAAAACTTCGCCCTGTTCTACCGAACCATCAATCCTCTGGCTGAGATCACCGCTGACCACAATCCCGGCAAACGGGGCGGCCAGGGTGGTTCTCTTCAACTGGCTTTGCACAAGATCGAGCTGCGCCGTGGCCTGATCGAGCTGTGAAGTAATGATGTTTGCTTTTGCCCGGTCGTTCGATGCAATCGCCTCCTGGCGCTGCCGCTGATACTGAGTTTGCTGGTTCAGCCATCTGTCACGTTCCAGATGCAGATCCCTGGCGTCCAAGCTGCAGAGAACCGTGCCCTTCTTGACCACATCTCCCGATCGGACCGCGGCATCTTTGACATATCCGTTAAACGGGGAGA
>CAISEG010000017.1 GCA_903884265.1 uncultured Anaerolineales bacterium
GACCACAATGACTGGCGTTTACCCGAACTGAACGGGGAACTCAGCCTGATCGCCCGTAATGAACGGCGCTTCCTGGGCTTCAGCGAGGACGACTCGGGCTTTGACCCATCCCACCACGCCGGCAAGGTTGTTGTGACAACCATGCACAAAGCCAAGGGGCTGGAATGGGACCGGGTCTACCTGATGTCGGTCAACAACTACGACTTCCCGTCCGGTCAGCCCAACGACCGCTATATACCGGAGAAGTGGTTCGTACGCTCCGGCTTGAACCTGGAAGCCGAGACGTTGGCACAACTGGATGCCGTTCTCTACTCAAGCGAGTATGAGTTTTACACTGAGGGGGTGGCCACCCAATCTGCACGTCTGGATTACGTGCGGGAACGCTTGCGACTGCTTTACGTTGGTATCACTCGCGCGAAGAAGGAACTGGTTCTGACATGGAATACAGGCCGGACAGGGGAACAGACACCGGCGCTGCCATTTGTGTCGCTGCAAGGGTGGTTGGAAAACCAAGCTGCGCTGTGATCAGAATTCGGTAAGCATAATGAACGCAAAATAAAATTCGCCCGGACTTGCATCCGGGCGAATTTTATTATTTCTTCTTCATCACCTGATACAACGACCTCAGCCGTTTATACATTTGCTTATACACGCCGTAATATAACTCATCATAGCGCTCATGGGCACTCCCGTCCGGCTCGAAGGTGTCCCGCACACGCGTCATCGCCTGGATGGCGGCCTGGAAATCGGGGTGGACTCCGATACCCACGGCTGCATCCATCGCAGCACCCAGACCTGAAGCTTCATACACATGCGGACGCGAGGCTGGCAGGCCGAACACATCCGCCGTTAGTTGCATGGCCGCCTCTGACTGGCTTCCGCCGCCTGCCACGCGTAACTCTGTTATGGGTTCCCCGGAACGTTTGGCGGTCCGTTCAGCGCCTTCGCGCAAGGCATAAGCCAGCCCTTCCAGGATGGCCCGGTAAATATGGGCACGGGTGGTCACATCACTGAAGCCGATGATCGCTCCACGCGCTTCCGGACCGGGAAATACCAACCCCGGCGACCAGTATGGCTGGAGCACAAGACCCTCCGAGCCAGGCGGGACAGCGCGGACCAGTTCGTCGAACAAGGCCTCGGGTTCAATACCCTGCGCCTCAGCCAATCCCTGCTCGCGCAGACCAAACTCTTGCTTGAACCAGGTCACCATCCAGTATCCACGGTAGATCTGGATCTCTAAACTGTATTGTCCCGGCACCGCTGCCGGGTATGGGGGAATAAGTGGTATGACTTCGATGTATTTTTTATGGGTGGTGTTGATGGTGGCGGTTGTTCCGTAACTGAGACAACCGATGTGCGGTTCCAGACAGCCTGCGCCGAGTACTTCGGTGGCCTTGTCTGCTGCAGCGGCGATGAGCGGAAGTCCCATCGGGAGACCGGTGACAGCAGATGCCCCTGGGGTGATCTCACCTATTATGGACGCAACCGGCACAAGATCCGGCAGGAGCGCTTTATCAACCGGCACCGCCTGCCACTTCCAACCCCACGAGGCCTCCCAGTCTTGCTTCTTGTAATCGAACGGGATGTACCCAACCTGACAGCCGACCGAGTCCGCGAACTTGCCAACCAACTTGAAGGTCAGATAGCCGGAGAGAAAAAGATACTTGTGCGTTGCGCTCCAGATCTCAGGCTGGTATTTTTGGAGCCAGTTGGCTTCGGCTTCCGCCTGAAGGTAAGCCACCGTATCGGAGGCACCGGAAACTTTAAATGCTGCACCCCACAACCCGGTTAGTGGTTTAACACCTTCTGTTCGGCGCTGGTCAAGCCAATGGATGGCCGGACGGAGAGGCTTGCCCTCCTTGTCCACATTGATGAGCGTGCTGCGCTGGGTCGTCAGGCTGACCGCGGCAATGGAAGACTTGTCAACACCTTGTGCCCATAGACCCTGGCAGGCTTCACAGACTGCCTTCCAGAAAACTTCCGGATCCTGTTCAGCCAAACCGGGGGCAGTCGAAAAATACGGTTCTATTAAAACCCGCGACTTGTATAACAAATTCCCTTGTGGATCAAACACAAGCGCGCGCACAGATTGGGTACCATTATCGATCGCAAGCAGGTTTTCGGGCATGCAAAACTCCTTCGCACAAAGAACCCTTTAGGATAAAAGAATTATAGCCGATAGGCGCGGTTCCATAACTCGATATATGATTTTTCTTCCGCCTGCCAGCGAACATCATCCCAACCCAGTTCTGGCTGAACAATGGAGCGGAACCGGCTTATCTGGTCAAGGCCGCCGTTGGGAGCAAGTAGTCCCAGCCGGAGGCGGCGCAGAAGCAGATCATCGAGATGAACAACCCCTTCAGCGCGAACTGCTTGACGAAGTTCTGCCCACTGATAGATGGTGCCATTAATTGGTTGGAGATCTGTATCAGAGGCGTTAAACAAGGCTGCGGCCTCGGGCCCGTAACGCGCCAAAAGGCGCAGACACTGTGTTGGGGAGAATTTCGAGGCCGCGCATGCTGCCTCAGCTTCCTGCGGAATGGCGTCCAATACAGGGAGTTCGGAATCGAAGGGGATGTGCCCGATGTGCCTGCGAACTGCTTTTAAGGCTTCACGCGCCATGATACGGAAGGTCGTCAGTTTACCGCCGCTGACGGTTAATAGGCCGTTCTCGTCCCAGAGCACATGCTCACGTGATTCCTTGGATGGATTGGCTTTTCCGGTATCAACCACCGGTCGGATACCCGAATAAGTGGCGCTCACATCAGCAAATGTCAATTCTAGTTTTGGGAAGACGAACTTAAGACCATCCAGCAGGTATTCGGCCTCGACAGTGCTGATGGACGGGTCGGTGACCAGGTCCGAACCCTGGTCCACGTCCGTTGTGCCGAAGATAACCGCTCCTTCCCAAGGCAGTGCAAAGACCGGACGTCCATCCTGGGGGTGCAGGAAGGTGACAGCACGCGTTAAAGGTAATCGGCTGAATGGGAATACCAGATGGCTGCCGCGTAATGGGCGCAACCGTGGTGTTTTTCCCACTTCCCTGCGCAACTGGTCCGCCCAGGCTCCGGTGGCATTGATCACCACCCGGCCTTTCACTTCAATTTGGCGGTCAGAATCACCGGAGGTATCGCGAAGAACCACTCCGCACACCTGCCCGGCATTTGTCTTAAGCAGGGACTCGACCCGCGCATAATTGAGTGCCAGCGCTCCCCCCGAAACCGATTCGCGCAACAGGCGCAGGACAAGTCGAGCGTCGTCGGTTTGGGCGTCGAAGAAGCGGAATCCACCGCGCAAGCCGGGGATGGTCACCGGAGGACAGAGTTCGCGCAAGTCATCGGCATCATACGAACGGTGACTCCATTGGTGCGCCATCAGGTCGTAGACGACCAGTCCGGCTCCGAAGACCCAGCCAGGCATCTGGTCACCTGGCAGGCAGGTGTAGAGGAAACCGAGCCGGTTGACCAGCCCGCGACCTTCTTTGAGCAGGTGTTCACGCTCAGTAACTGATTCAAGCGTGACTCGCACTTGGGCATTTTTTAAATAACGCATACCCCCGTGAACAAGTTTTGACGAACGCGACGATGTGCCCGAGGCAAAATCGTCTGCTTCGACCAGCACCACCTTCAACCCGGCATGCACACACTGGCGCAGGATCCCCGCACCGGTGATACCGCCACCTATAATAACCACGTCCCATTCCTTGTCAAGTTCCGACCAGGCCCTATCACGCCAACCTTTTGTCCAATCCATAGGTCCTCCACCTCGGTGGGAGGAAAAGTCCCACCCAAGCTTATCAGAATAATTTCCCCGGGTTCATCATCCCATCCGGGTCAAACGATTTACAGGCCGCCCGGAGTGCGTCCATGCCCAAGGGACCTTTCTCAGCTGGCAGATATGGGACCAGGTCGGTACCGATGCCATGTTGGTGAGTGATCGTCCCGCCGTATTTCTGGATGGTCAGGCTGGCGGCTTTTTTCATCGCATGCCAATGGGCCAACAGTTCATCCGGATCGGACGGTCGTCGGAAGAGGAATGTGGTATAGATGCTGGCTCCATCACGGTAAACGTGTGACAGGTGGGCAAACGCCAGCACCTTATCACCGAGAGTTTCCATAGCTGTCACTATCGCCGCCGGGATGGCCGTTGAAGCCGCCATGACATTTCGCCAGGGAATGGCAGTCTCGAGTGTATCAATTGCCACACCGATTTCCCAGAGTGTGTTGCGCAGGTAGGGCGAATAGAAACGGGACTTTTCCCAGGTATGACCAACCACCGTCCCGACGAAAAGGCCACCATGCCTGCTGCAAATGGAAGAAGCCTGTGCCCGGGTTCGACGGACGTGCGCAGCTGCCCCGGTTACACCGAAGACCAACAGGCAGCGATTATCGCCGTAGCCGATCAACCGCAGGCCCTTGTCAGCTGCGCCAACCCACGATTTACCAGATAGAATCAGGGTGGTCTCTGTCTCCTGTGGGTTGGAAAGCCTCACCATCGAGACCGGGATTTCCCCCTGGGCAATCAGGCGAACCGCCTGCGTAGCCGCTTCCCAGGCTGGAAAGAAGACGCCATAAAATTCCTCGGCCGCTGGAACACGGCGCACCTTGACGGTGGCCTGGGTGATGACTCCCATACGGCCTTCCGATCCGAGGATCATCTCCTTAATATCCGGTCCGGCAGCCGAAGCCGGGAAATGCGGCAGCTCGATCAACCCGCGCGGAGTTTCCAGGCGGCCACCGGCAAACAACTGTTCAATGCGCCCATATTTGTAAGACTGCTGCCCCGATGAACGGGTTGCAACCCAGCCGCCCAGGGTGGAATACTCGTGCGATTGTGGGAAATGCCCAAGGGTGTAGCCGCGCTTCGCCAGGGTTTGTTCCAGGGCAGGTCCGGTGACTCCAGCTTCGAAAGTTGCTGTGTTCCCGAACTCGTCCAAGTCAATAAGGTTGGTCATGTGCTCCAATGAAATTGTCAGCACCGGTAGGTCGGATTTGGAAGGATTAATGTGCCCAACAACACTTGTCCCTCCGCCGTAAGGAATTACCTTTGCGCCTGATACCCTGGCGAATGCGAGCAGGGTGCGTACATCCTCCCCGGTCTGCGGATAGGCTACACCATCCGGAAAAGCGCCAACCCGCCCGGAACGCAGCGCCACCCAATCGGGTAGGGACTGGCCGCGCGCATGTGTAAGGCGCGTTTCAGCAGTCACATCTACAAGCGGATGGCCGTGGAGTCTGGAACCAGGCACAGACTTGAGAACAGTCTCGTAATCTGCGTCTGGTTGCGGATCCAGCTTGCCGAACAAATTAGCGAGATAAGACCGAGCGGAAGCTGGGACCGGGTAATCCGTGTTGATATTGCCCCACCCATTCCAGCGTTTCATAGGTTCTCCTTCTGCATTTTTTGCCATAACGCCAGACTCTCTTCCATGATCCTCCGGGTGAGAGTCTCTGCATCAAAAGCCGCGCCCGAACGGGCACAGTTCAACAATTCAGAATAGAAATGGCGTGAATGTTGTCGACATTCAGGGAAAGCAAAGTATTGCTCGCCAACCGGGATGGATAATTTCTGGAAGCCATTGAAAAGAAAACGAAATATCGGGTTGGATGCCAACTGTGTCAACCGGATATGCAATGCCCAATCCACACGGGCGAATTCAGAAGGATTATCCTCAAGGCGGAGATAGTTTTCGAGCAAGGCCACCACCTCCCCTGATGCGGACTCAAGCGCCTGACGGGTATAGGCCGGAGCCAGCAAGACACGCAGCTCGAGCAAATATGTGACAAAATCCGGAGACTGCCCGGCGGGGGTTTGCGCCAGCTCTGCCAGGACTGCTAGCCCGCCCTCGTGCCAATAGTCACATACTCGGGTCGGTTTACCGTGCTGGATATCCAGCCAGCCGTCCCGGGCGAGACGTTGGAGAACCTCCCGCAGGGTTGGGCGGGTAACCCCTATCTGTTCAGAAAGTTCCCGTTCACCGGGAAGGTTGCTGTTAATTGGAAAATGCCCGGTTAGGATGGCTTCGAGCAGGCGGCTTTCAGCCATTTCAGCGGGCCTTTGGATGGGTTTCCAATCCATAATTTCTCCTGTGGTTCGGTAATAACAGCTTTCAGTGTTAAAAGCACCCAGAGCGTTCCTACTGTTGCCTTAACTGGTATGTGGTCTGACCAGTTAAAGTATATCATTTTGATGATTGGAAATTCTAGTGACGATTGTCATTTATTTCTGTCGTCCCACTTGCGCTGCATTATCTGCATTTGCTTTCCGCTTACCCCCGCTTTAAGGCCATTCTGCTGGGTACTTCGTCACAATTCTTTAGTCCACTACCTGGGTGCTCACCAAGAGCGGGTTGCGCGCCAGTCTACCAGCCAGCATATTCGCCGGGTTGCGTTATACACTGGCACTTCTCTGCCTGCTCTATTTGTTCTCTTCAACCCATCCCAGCGCTAGGCGTTGTTACAAATGAACCACAAAGAGTGGGGAAATTCAGCCCTCCTGGGATGGGTTTATTACACGATCACCTAGAACGCCATGTTTCTGGCCTTGGCTTATTACCCTGCCAATATCGTCAGCTTGCTGCTTAACCTGACCTCGGTCTTGGTGGGGGTCGCAGGATCTCCCTGCTGAAAGAATACCCGTCCCCGCTACAGTTGACCGGGATCGGATTGGCAGCATTGCCCGTAGGGATTTACCTTATCCTCGCATCCTTGCCGCAGGCTCAAATTGTCGGTGTCGGGATCGGAATATTTTGCATGACGATGAATGTGGCATCCTCGCTATTTAGCCTGAAAGTGAATCGGGATGCGAAGCTCTCGCCGCTGGTCGTGACTTCGTCAGCATGGGAATTGGGTCGGTGCTGATGCTCATCACCGGGTCGGTAGTCCAAGTGTTCGCCACGATCACAGGTATGGATTGGTTCATCATCGGCTCGATGGTCGTCGCTACCACGGCACTTCGCATTTACACTCTGGAACCGGTCCTTACAGGCACTGATGGCAGTCGAATCTTCCATTTTTAATAGTTTGATGCTTCCGTAGATTACCATCCTGGCTGTAGTATTTCTTAGCCAGGGGTCGACTACTTAATACATTGCCGGTTTGGTACTGGTGGTAATTGGGACGATTGTCGTTCAACTCAAAACGCACAAAAACATGTAAAATAAGGAAATGGGCTCCCCCACCTTGCTTCCCGGTTTTTCCTTCTCCCAGACCTCGCTACAAGATTTCAGCGACTGCCCGCGACGTTTCCAATTGCGCTATATCGAACAGTTGCAGTGGCCCGCGGTTGAGACGGAACCGGTTCTGGAAAACGAACGCCGCCAGCAGGAAGGCCAGCTTTTCCACCGACGGGTACAGCAGCACTTGATCGGCCTGCCTGCTGAAAAACTGACCAGGTTGGCAAATTCACCTGACCTATCCCGCTGGTGGGAAAATTATCTGGGCACCAAATTCAAGTATTCTGGCTACGCGCAGCACGTGGAAATTACTCTTGCCGCTCCCGTCGGGACCTTTCGCCTGCTTGCAAAATACGACCTGATTGCCGTCAAACTGGGAGCACGGGTCTCCATCTATGACTGGAAAACAACCCGCAAGCGCCCGCGGGATGAATGGATGGCCGCCAGGTGGCAGACGCGCGTCTACCGGGCAGTGCTCGTCCAGGCTGGCGCGCACCTGAACCGTGGGGATCCCTTTTCTCCCGAGCAAATCGAAATGATCTATTGGTACGCTGAATATCCATCCGAACCAGCATGCTACCCATACAATACCACCCAGTACAAACGCGACTGGGATGCCCTGACCAGTCTCATCAACGAAATCGGCAACCACCACCATTTTCCATTAACCGAAGACGAAAAGAAATGTGCCTTCTGTCCTTACCGCTCATATTGCAACCGGGGCGGGAAGGCAGGAACAATGATGGATGAAATGGCAGAAACCGAACTGACCGGCGACAAGATAAACTTCGAGCAAATCGCTGAAATCGAATTCTAAAATGCCATGCACTGGTTAGAACCGACTCATCTCCCTGTAGAAGCCTCTCTGCCCGACCTGCACCCACTCGTAGCAGAGACGCTCGTCCGCCGTGGATTTACCACACCTGAGGCTGCCAGGGCTTTTCTGGATCCTGACTTATATTCCCCAACCCCTGCCCCGGACCTGCCAGGGCTGATTGCCGCCGTTGAACGCATCGAAGGTGCCATCCATTCCCATGAGCCCATCTGCGTTTGGGGTGATTTTGACGTGGACGGGCAAACTTCCACAACCGTGCTCGTCCAGACTCTGCTCGCCTTGGGTGCGGAAGTCACCTTTCACATACCGGTGCGCGGGGTCGAAAGTCATGGCGTCAATGTCATCCACTTGAAAGAAATCATAGACCGCGGCGCAAAGCTCATCCTGACCTGTGATACCGGTGTTACCGCTCACGAGGCAGTGGAATTCGCCCGGACGCGGCATGTTGACATGATCATTACAGACCATCATGACCTTTCTGAAAGCCTGCCGCAAGCTGTCGCGATTGTCAATCCAAAATTGCTGCCGCCAGAACATCCGTTGGCAACCCTTGCAGGGGTGGGTGTGGCTTATAAACTAGCGGAAGAACTCATCTCCCACTTCCCGACTGCATCCATTTCGCCGGCTTCGCTACTCGATCTGGTGGCGTTGGGATTGGTTGCAGACCTGGCTATTCTTAGAAGGGATGCCCGTTTCCTGGTTCAAAAAGGACTGGCGGTACTCCGCTGCACTCAACGGCTCGGGCTGCAAATTATGATGGAAATGGCCGACCTTGAGCCTGCCAACCTGACCGAGGAGCACATCGGCTTTGTGCTGGGACCGCGCCTTAACGCCCTGGGACGCCTTGGGGACGCCAATCCGGCTGTGGAACTGTTGACCACCGCAGACTCTGGCCGAGCCCGTTTGCTGGCGACACAATTGGAGAACTATAATGCCCAACGCCAACTTCTTTGTAACCAGGTAACGCGTGCAGCTGAAGCCCAACTAAACGCCGACCCGACCCTGCTTGCAAATCCCGTAATCGTGCTGGGGCATCCAGCCTGGCCCAGCGGGGTGGTTGGGATTGTTGCCAGCCGCCTGGTCGAACGTTATAACAAGCCCGCCCTTCTTTTCTCCACGCCAGCCAACGAA
This sequence comes from uncultured Anaerolineales bacterium, assembly GCA_903884265.1. Lineage (GTDB taxonomy): Bacteria > Chloroflexota > Anaerolineae > Anaerolineales > Villigracilaceae > UBA877. The sequence goes on from CAISEG010000017.1 coordinate 9,141, forward strand.
CCAGCGCACGGTTCCGCCCGTTCGGTGGAAGGACTCAACATCACCGCTGCCATCGCCGCCCAGCAAGACCTGCTACTTAGTTTCGGCGGTCACCCAATGGCTGCCGGTCTCGCCCTGGAACAAGATTTACTACCCGAATTTCTCAGAAGGTTAAACAAAACTGTTGGGTTGATGCTTGGCAATAATAAAAATAAAGAGCCGGCACTCAGGATTGATGCCTGGCTCGACCTGCCCGAAATAAGTCTTGACCTGGCCGCCACACTTGAAAGTCTTGCTCCTTTCGGTCCTGGCAATAACAAAATAACCCTAGCCACCCACAACCTGGCTTTGTTATCAGCCACAAAAATTGGGAGGAATGAGGAACACCTGAAACTGGCTGTAGCTGATGAAATGGGGAACAAACAGAAAGTCCTATGGTGGGGTGGCGCAGGAGAAACCCTCCCCGAAGGGAAATTTGACCTGGCTTATACCATCCGCGCCTCGGATTGGCGCGGCAGTCGGCAGGTCCAGATGGAATTTGTGGACTTCCAGGCCTTCGGGACCCCGCCAGTCGAATTAAGAAGCCCTAAACATGAAATCCTTGATTATCGGAACGTCAAAGACCCATTGACCCTGTTGTCGGGCCTTGATCAACCGTCAACCTTGGTGTGGGCAGAGGCGGAGGCGAAGAAAGAGGTCAACGGGAAGGACAGGAACGACCTGGAGCAGGCTGACAACCTAGTCATCTGGACCATACCACCTTCACCAGATGAACTGCAAGATGCGCTTCGGATCGTCAAACCGTACTTCATCACATTGGTATGCGCACATCCTTTTCTGGAAATCACTGATGCGTTTATAGCACGCCTGAGCGGTCTCCTGAAATATGCCATCACTCACCACGCAGGCAAAGTAACTTATGCCGAACTGGCTGCATCATCTGCCCAGCGACAAATCACAGTTGAGACAGGCTTGAACTGGTTGGTTTCACGGGGGAGTATTGCCCTATTGCACCAGGAAAACAATCAACTCTGGCTGGCTCCTGGAAAGACCATCAACGACCTGGGCGGTGCAGCGCGCCTGTGGGTGGAAATCCAGTCTCTGCTTGCCGAGACAGCCGCTTACCGTGCACATTTTAAACGGGCGGACAAAGATTCGCTACTTCCATAAATACGATTACAAATCAATCAAGTCTTATGAAGAACTTCCCCACACCGCATATTGGTCTTTACGCGTCTGGGCTGCGGACCTGGCCCCTATGTTTATAGAGTCTGCAAAAGGGATGAATGCATTGGCAGGTATCAATCTGGTTGATAGGCCGCACATCAAGCATACAATCTCCACGTCCGAAGTTGATGCTGTAAGCTTGCTGGTATCCTTCCTCTCGGAACTTGTCTACGATACCGATCATAACCGTCTGGCATTCGATCAATTCGAGATCCAGGTCGAAGGTCGAACATTGAAAGTCGAAATGGGCGGGCCGCCTCTGATATCATATAACAAGACCATCAAAGCGGTAACTTATCATGATCTTAAAATCCCGAAGACCACGCAAGGATTTGAAGCCGAGATCGTTTTCGATGTGTAAAGAAGAAAAAGCAGAGAAACCAGGAAAGTAAATATTCTCCTAGTGAGGAAATAATAAAGTATTGGCCTCGTTGATTTAACCAAGTTATCCGACTACGAATGGGAGATCCCACAATCGTTCCGCGTCGATATGCACGGTCCTGTACGAATATTCTCCATGCGCGAACTGCTCGAGCAAATCCTCGGAGATAAATCCCCCGAACAGGGGGTCAATACCTTCACATAAATCCAATCATTCAACTTGAATAAGAAAAAGAGCCGGAGCAATTGCTCCGGCTCTTACTTTTCACAAAAACACGATCACTTTTCCAAAATCTGCGACAGGAATAGTTTCGTCCGATCTTCCTGGGGATTCGTGAATATATCTTTCGGAGTACCGGTTTCGACGATCAAACCCTGGTCAAAAAAATACATCCGGTCGGCCACAGCCTTGGCAAAGCCCATTTCGTGGGTCACCACCAACATGGTCATCCCGGATTTCGCCAGTCCGACCATCACATCCAGAACTTCCTTGATCATCTCCGGGTCAAGCGCCGATGTGGGTTCGTCAAAAAGCATGATCTTCGGCTCCATTGCAAGTGCCCGGGCGATTGCAACACGCTGTTGCTGGCCACCAGATAGTTGCCCGGGAAATTTATTGACTTGCTCCGGTATGCCCACCCGTTCAAGCAATTCTTTCGCCTTTGTTTCAGCCTTTTCTCTCGACCATTTGCGTACCTGGATCAGGGACAGGGTAATATTCTGCAAAACATTCAAGTGCGGGAACAGGTTGAATTGCTGGAAGACCATGCCCGTTTCCATGCGGATCTTTTCGATATTATGCATGTCCTTAGTCAGTTCAATCCCATCGACTATGATCAGTCCCTTCTGGTGGTCCTCAAGGTGATTGATACAGCGGATGAACGTGGATTTTCCCGACCCCGACGGGCCAAAAATGACAATAACCTCCCCTCTCTTGACTTCCATGCTGACACCCTTTAAAGCCCGAAAATGACCATACCATTTCTGTACGTCGCGGGCAATAATGATCGGATCATTTGCGGTCATTTCACTCATCATCTGCTCCCAAAATCCATTTGTTATATTATAGAACAAATCCAACAGACCGCAACCTTGATTCTTCAGGAGTTCTCCGGATCTTGGACGCTTATGACAGCAAACCGGGCATGGGTTAATTCCACCAGGAATTTAACCGGTAGGCGGATATTTAATCCACGCTGTCCGCCACTCACGTGGATCTCGGTCCGGATCTGGGCATCTCGGGCTATAACTACTTGAAAGCCTTTGTTGACCAACGCCAGAGGCGAGATTCCGCCAGCCTGCAAACCGGTCAATTCTTCAGCCTCATGCTCGGTCGGCAAGCCAACTTTTTTCTCGCTCAGGGCGGCCGCCAGCAGTTTCAGATCCACATGGTGGGGGCCAGGGATGACCGCCAGGATCGGTTTGCCTTTCGCGCGAGTTACGACAATGGTCTTAAAGACCAGATAAGGATCCACGCCAAGCAACCGGGCGCTAATTTCAGCGCCGAGTTTTTCAGCTGGAAGTTCAAAGGCTTTATAAGGAATTCTCTTCGAATCCAGCAAGCGGGTAACGTTATTTATAATTGGCATAGAAAACTTCCTGTGTCGGGTGAACATGCTATACTTACATCGAATTTTACACGATAATGAAGACAAACTCGAAATTACCTAAATTCCTGCGTATCGCCGCATTGGCTGCCCTGGCTTTCTGGGCGGCAATCTCCCTGAGCCGCATCCTCCAACAAACTTTATCATCGTCGGGCGGAAACGACCTTTATACCTATTGGTACGCGGGGCATTTCCTGAGAGAGGGCAAGGATTTCTACAAAGCGTTCATCAATAACGAGTTACCCACTGTACCAGTCCAATACCTGGACCAGAAGGTGGACACACTTAATGAAATTCTTTTCGCCGGTCTCTCACCAGCTCCAGCCAGTACCGCCCCGGTCTTTTTCTTACTGGCGCCGTTGGCGTTTCTCTCCTGGTCGTTGGCAAAAACGGTCTGGCTGGTGCTCAATCTGGCCCTGCTCGGAGCTATTCCCTTCCTTATCGTACAGCTCTTTCCGAAAAAGAATTGGCTCAACCGCTGGGAACTTTTGGCACTTATCCTTGCCATGATTGGGTTGACTTCCACCCGTTTTGCTGCTGCCAGTGGACAGATAACCTTTCTCATCCTGGATTTGATGTTGGCCGCGATATTACTGGCTGACCATATACCGTGGGTCGCAGGGCTATTCCTGGGAATGGCGCTTTCCAAATATTCACTGGCACTGGGGATTTTAATCCTGTTCACTTTCATCGATCCGAAGCCGCGTCTTGTCTTCGCTGCCGGGCTCGTTCAGGTAGCCGGGATCGTTGGCCTGATGCTTCTAAGCGGTTCGGGTTTCCTGGAAATCTTTGGGGAATACATCCATATGGCTCTCTGGCACGCCGGGCGGGAAGGGATACACCTGGCTGCAGCCCTGCATGCAGAACAGTATCTGCTTTTGATTGCTCTGACGCTAACTTTGGCAGTCGGGATTCCACTGGCACTCTGGCGCTGGAAGAAAGCTGGACGGCCTTTGAACCAATCGCTTGAATCGCTTAGCCTTTATCATCTGGCCGTCATTCTCATCCTTTGGGTCTTGTTGGTTGGTTATCACCGCGCCTACGATGTGATGGTGGTGATTGTCTTCTTCGGGCTGATTGCATACCTCGCCAAAATGCCTGACTCTTGGGATTTGAGTCGGGGAATCCGAACCGCTCTGAAAGCCTTCGCCGCCATCGCGTTACTCCTGCTGATGGTCCCCTCTGGGAGCGTGGTGCGTGGCCTGCTCCCTCTGTCGCTGGAAACCCTCTGGGGAGAAGCTGCCAATCTGACTGCAACCTTCCTGATCACCATCTTTCTCGTTCTGACGATCATCATCCTTTTTCGCGTGAGAGATGTAAAATAGAGAGCAAATGAAAACATCCTCTCCGCTAAGCTTGGCAGATCTCTTGAACCAACTCCCAGATTATTACACTCTCACTGACCGGGAGTTGATCCAGCGCGCCTACCGGCTGGCCGAAAAAGCACATGCCGGTCAGAAACGCGCTTCCGGTGAGCCTTATGTTTACCATTGTCTAGCTGTCGCTGCAATCCTGGCTGAGTATTCCATGCCCGCGGATATCATCGCGGCGGGTTTGCTGCATGACACCGTCGAAGATACTTCCATTAAATTCGAGGACTTGCGTCGTGATTTTGGTGAGGCGCTGGCCAATCTCGTCCAGGGAGTAACCAAGCTGACCCAGTTGCCGCGCGTCTCGCGCGGCGAACATCAGGAGGAGGCCCTGCGCAAATCGGACGAGGCCAGCAATCAGATCGAGGATGAAGCCGCCAGACGCAACCGCAAACGCGACCTCGCTGCAGAAACCCTTCGGAAGACTTTCCTGGCCATGGATAGTGATGTTCGCGTTGTGCTAATAAAACTAGCCGACCGTTTACACAATATGCGCACGTTAGGAGCGTTCCCCCAGGCTAAACGCCGCCGCATCGCCCAGGAAACGTTGGATATTTTTGCCCCGCTGGCCAACCGGCTCGGTATCTGGCAAATTAAATGGGAACTCGAAGACCTTGGCTTCCGTTATACCAACCCGGAGAAGTATAAGGAGATCGCTGCGCAACTGGCGGAGCGCCGGGAATCACGCGAAGCTGAGATCCAGCAGATTTCCGAAGCCATTTCCAGGATCCTGGCCTCTTCGGGGATCAAGGCTGAAATTTCGGGTCGGTCAAAACACATCTACTCCATCTACCACAAGATGATTGAGAAAGGTAAGTCGTTCGACCTCGTTCGCGATGTGCGCGGTATCCGGCTCATCGTCCCGGACGTGGCTGCATGTTATGCCGTCCTGGGACTGATCCACACTCACTGGAGGCCCATGCCTGGTGAATTCGACGACTACATCGCCGCTCCCAAGGACAACTTTTATCAATCACTGCACACAGTTATCATTTATGATGATGGCAAACCGGTGGAGGTCCAGATCCGCACGCCCGAGATGAATGAGAATGCCGAGATAGGTATCGCCGCGCATTGGCGATACAAGGAAGGCGGTGAGCGGGGCAAGTACGACGAACGCATCAACTGGCTACGGCGGGTGATGGAGTGGAAACAGGATGTAGATGACGCCCAGGAATTCGTAGACAGCATGAAGACAGATGTCTTCAAAGACCGCGTCTATGTCTTTACTCCCCATGGTGACATCATTGACCTGCCAGCCGGTTCCACGCCGATCGATTTTGCCTACCATGTTCATACCACAGTCGGTGACCGCTGCCGTGGGGCCAAAGTTAATAATAAACTCGTTCCACTGGACTACACGCTAAAGACTGGCGAGCAGGTCGAAATCCTAACCGCCAAACAAGGCGGTCCCAGCCGGGATTGGCTTAACACGAACTTGGGCCTGGTACACACTCAGCGTGCCCGTTCAAAGATCAAGGCCTGGTTCAAAAAGCAGAACCGCGAACAAAACATTGCCCAGGGTAAAGAAATCCTGGAGCACGAAATTCAACGACTTGGCCTGGCCGAATTGGATGAGGATGGGCTTAGAGCCCTTGCCCAGAATTACGGACGTACTCCCGAAGAACTCTTCGATGCCCTCGGTTGCGGGGATCTGACCGTCGGACGTGTCGTCAACAAACTTCTGGAAGCAAAAGAAAGCGATGATCTCCTGGTCGCTGTCCCTCCATCCAGTGAAGCGATTTCAAGCGAGGCCGTTACGGTGCTCGGTTTGAAAGGTCTGCTGACTGCCATGGCAAGATGCTGCAACCCGACTCCCGGAGATGAGATCATCGGCTATATTACCCGCGGACACGGGGCAACAATTCACCGCCAGGATTGTCCCAATATATTACGCATCAAGGATCGCGAGCGGCTGGTAAAGGTTTCTTGGGGTGAAAATGTCCGTACTTACCCGGTTCCCATCCGCATCCGCGCCTATGACCGCCAGGGGTTGATGGGCGACATCACCACCCTTCTCAACAGCGAAAATGTAAATATCGTGGATGTACAAGTGGGTATCAATAAGAATCTGGCAGACCTGCGCCTTTCTATTGAAGTCCGGGATATCGCCCAATTGAGTCGTATGTTAGCCCGCATCGAAAATCTACCGAACGTGTTAGAAGCCCAGCGCGTTAGAGGTGGGTAACTTGGAAAGGATATTGCAAACATCCCAGTTTTACATACCGCAGGGCTTTATCGACCTGGGCCTCGGTGATCCGCAATTTTCGCTCCTGCCACTGGAGATGATGCATAAAGCCGCCGATGAGCGTTTCTGCCAGAATGACCCCGAATTCCTTCAATATGGAGCCAGGCAAGGTGATGGCGTCTTCCGGCAGTCCCTGGCAGAATTCTTGAGTCGCGGCTATGCTTTTCCGGTTGAACCCAACAGCCTGTTCATCACCTCCGGGGCATCGATGGGGTTGCATCTCATCTGTACGTTCTTTACCCGACCCGGCGACATCATTTTCGTCGAAGAACCGACCTATTTCTTCGCCTTACGCATCTTCGCAGACCATGACTTGCATCTGGTCCCCATCCGTACCGATGAAAACGGGTTGGTGATCGAAGCCTTGGAAGAAAAGCTCGCCGAATCCCGCCCAAAATTTCTCTACATCATTCCCACCTACCAAAACCCAACTGGACACACCTTGTCTGCAGAGCGCCGTGAACAGCTGGTGAGCCTGAGCCACAAACACGATTTCCTCGTGGTGGCAGACGAGGTCTATCATTTCCTGAGCTATGCTGGTCAACCGCCGAAACCATTGGCCGCTAATATTGAATCCGGGAACATTATTTCGCTGGGTTCCTTCTCGAAAATATTGGCCCCTGGCCTTCGGCTGGGGTGGATGCAGGCGAACGCAGAGATAATTCAGCGATTCGTAAACAGTGGCCTGCTTAACAGCGGCGGCGGGATGAACCCCTTCACATCCGCGATCGTAAGCCGCGTTTTGGAGACCGGAAAACTGGACGAGAATATCTCCAAATTGATCACCACCTACCGGTCCCGCATCACGGTCATGGATGCCTCACTGCGCCGGAACTTACCACGTTTTAAATATACCCTTCCTCAGGGGGGATACTTCTTTTGGATCCATCTTCCCAATGGGATTAACGCCACTCAGTTTCAACGGCAGGCGGAGATTTTCAAAGTTGGCTTCCGGTCTGGAGCGCTCTTCTCTAGCCAGGGTGGAAAGCAGGATTACATCCGGCTGAGTTACGTTTTTTACGAGCCGGACGAACTGGAACAAGGCGTGCTCCGTCTAAAGCAGTGCCTGGAAAACTGGAATAGTTAAGGTGGTATGTGTCTTAAGGAGATGAAGGGGTGCAAATGTTATAATCCTCCCATGCCCTGGTACATCCGCCTCCTGCGCGGGATCGAAATTGGTCTCTACGCCATCTTCTTTGCCGGCCTTCTGGGTGGTAGTAGCTTGCTGGTCTCCTCCAAACCATCCGAAGCTGCCCGCCGCTACACCCGTGCAGTCGAGTTCGATTACGTTTCCTGGACGCTGGAGGCTTTTTCAGTCAAGCTGGACCAAGCCGCCCTTGGTACTCCCTTTTATTTCACCGAAACCGCCCGCCATCAGATCGTGGTGGATTATCTACACCTGATGGACAATATTCTCTCCAGTGAAAACCGGCTTAATTTTTTGTACAGCGACCCCAAGGTCACCAAACCCGCGGTAGCTTCGCTTGCCCTGCGTGCTCAACTCAACGCTCTTTATGACCATCAGCAGCAGCTTGCCCCTCTGGCTGAAGCTGTCCTTCAAGAACAGATCTCTGCCACTCTTGCAGATTTGGGGCTGACCACCGGAGGGCAGCCGCTGCCCCCGGTCCTGTTCCACTTTTCCCCCCTACCCTACAATCTGGTTATTTCCCCACGCGCTAAGATCCAACAGGATGCCACCATTTCCCTCCTGCCCGATCTAAGTGTGGATCAGCAGATCAGCCTCGAGTTCAAGGTGGATTCCGGTCTGAACGTCTCCTCGCTGGTGGTGCCAGTGGGAGGCATCGGATCCTACCCAACTATGGTTATGCGCAACACCGCCCTTGATTGGCTCTCCGATACCATCGCCCATGAATGGACCCATAACTGGTTAACCCTGCGACCGCTCGGTTTGAACTACGATACCTCCCCCGAATTGCGCACAATGAATGAGACCACTGCATCCATCTCTGGGCATGAAATATCTGTGCTCGTGCTTAAACGCTACTATCCCGAACTGGCTGCTGAGTACGGCGTTCAAACCGTCAGCCTGCCACCCAGCCCTGCCGTTACTGGTTTTAATTTCAATGCCGAGATGCACGTCACCCGCGTCCGCGTGGACGAATTGCTTGCCCAGGGTAAGATCACGGACGCTGAGGCTTACATGGAACAACGCCGCCTCTTCTTCTGGCAAAATGGCTACGCCATCCGTAAACTCAACCAGGCCTACTTTGCTTTCTACGGGGCATATGCCGAAACACCCGGTGGTGCGGCAGGCGAAGACCCGGTCGGTCCGGCAGTACGTGCTCTGCGGGCGCAAAGTGGAACCCTGGCCGCTTTTTTGAAAACCATCTCTCAGATGGACTCTTTCCAGCAGCTCCAGGCAGCAGTATCTCCTTGAGGATGGACTTCAATGTATAAACTTCTCGTGATCGTACTGGTTACTATCTTCATCCTGGCTTCTTGCTCTCCTGCCCCAGTTTCTTCTAATCCTGTTCCCTTGGCAACCCCCAGCCTGGAACCGACCTCCACCCTTGCTATCAGGCTTGCGTCTATGGCTTGCACATTGCTGCACTACCCGGTCACACCCGAAGCGGCCCTGGGAGCCTCTTACGAGGATCGAGGCCATGTGAGCGGACCGGTAAATGCTCCTGTTACCATCATCGCTTTCAGCGATTACCAGTGCCTGTCGTGCGCCTTTCTGGCCGCAAGCCTGAAACAGATACGGCTGGCACATCCGAATGATGTGCGCATCATTTACCTGCATTCCCCACAAACGGATC
>CAISEG010000018.1 GCA_903884265.1 uncultured Anaerolineales bacterium
AGTGATTGAAAATGGATGCTTATCTTGACCTTGCCCGGCAGGGAAAAAATAATTGGCAGCGCTTTGTCCTGGCTGTTGCGCTGATCCTGTTCCTGTGGCAGTTTTTTGGTGCCCTCCCAAGTGTCTTTTTATTCATCTGGGTTTCGGCAGACGGCAACCCCGCCACCGGTATCTCGTCTTCCGGTCAATTTGTGGGTCTGGAGCCAGCCCTTAGCTTTACCATGACCATGCTCTCATCTGTATTTTTCCTGATTGGGTTATTTCTGGCAATTCGCTTCATCCACCGTCGTCCCTTTCTGACGCTGATTACCCCAGCTCGTACCGTCGCTTGGGGACGGTTTTTCCAGGGCTTCACACTTTGGTTTGTTCTGTCCGGATTGATGGCCCTGGTGGAGGCTTACCTCCATCCAGGTCGTTATGCCTGGACCTTGGATTTGCGCCGCTATATCCCCTTCGTTTTCCTCGCCCTTTTCCTGATCCCGATCCAGACCTCGGCTGAGGAATTATTCTTCCGGGGTTATGTTTTACAGGGTGTTGGCTTGCGCCTGCGCAATATCTGGGTCCTGAGCGCTTTTTCCGGGTTCCTGTTCATGACCCCGCATTTGCTGAATCCGGAGGCCCGGGTGAATTACGGATTACTGGGATTCTATTATTTTTTCATCGGGGCGGTAATGGCCTACGTCACCCTGCGCGATGGAAGGCTGGAACTTGCCATGGGGCTGCATGCCGCCAATAACCTGTTTTCGGCCCTGTTTGCCAATTACACTGTAACAGTGATGCCCACCCCCTCGATGTTTACGGTCAATTCACTGGATGCGGTCTATTCTGTTTTGGCAGCGACGATTGGATTGATCGTTTTTGTGCTTGTTTTTATCGGGCCTCTTCGGCGGCGGCTGTCGGATCAGGATTCGGTGGAGTAATTCAACGCGGCAGCCTTCTGGCGATTCGCTCAGGTTAAGGGAGCCGGTATTCCCGTCAGATCATAAGCCATTGCCCCGGTAATTTTTACAGGAATGATACTTCCTGTTTCTGCTTTTCCTTCTACAACTACGTACCCGTCGATCTCCGGAGCGTCGCGGTACGACCGTCCGATTGCGATCCCCTTATCCTGACCCTCGATGAGAACGTCAAGCGTCTGCCCTACGTACGACTGGTTGATTTGCAGCGAGATACTTTGCTGAAGTTCCATCAGTTTCTGGTAACGCATCTCTTTAACCGCCGCAGGGATCGGGTCCCCAAGCGCTTCGGAGGCAGTGCCCGCCTCGAACGAGAACGGGAAAGCTCCGGCGCGGTCGAAACGCGTCTCTTCTACGAAATCCAAAAGGCTCTGGAATTCCCCGTCCGTTTCACCGGGGTAGCCAACGATGAATGTCGTCCGGATGGCTAATTTTGGCAGCTTGGAGCGCATTTTGGCAATCGTGGTATGGACCCAGTCTATGTTGGCAGGGCGGCGCATCCGGGTAAGCGTGGCTGGAGACGCGTGCTGCAGGGGGATATCCAGGTAAGGGAGTATCTGTGGGTGGCTGGTCATAACATCGATCAGCCGGTCTGTGATGTAGCCTGGAAAGGCGTATAGGATCCTGATCCAGTCCATATCCGGCACACTGGTGGTCATCTTTTCCAGCAAGGTTGCCAGCCCGTCATTCATGCTCAGGTCGTGGCCGTAGTCCGTGGTATCCTGAGCGATCAGGATGAGTTCGCGTACTCCCAGGTTTCGCAGCTTGCGTGCTTCGTCTAGGATTGTTTCAAGAGGGCGGCTGACTGTGGTGCCTTTTATGAGCGGGATGGCACAGAAAGCGCACGGACGTCGGCAGCCATCTGCAATTTTAAGGTAGGCGCTGGCCCCTGCAATGCAGGCCCGCAATACGCCGTTTTCGTCTGTACCGATCGTGGGGGTTTCGGGCAGGTGATACAGCGGCTCGGGGCGAAGCTCTGAGCCGAGGGGCTGAGCTTGTCGCAGCCCCTTAGCAGCGGTTGGTTTTTTGCGCAGTTGCCGCACCACCTCCACAATATCCATCCAGCGGCGGGTACCGAGGATGCCATCCACCCCCGAAACCTGGCGGGCCACTTCTGCTCCGTATCGTTGGGTGAGACATCCAGCTGCGATGAGGATTTGGTCGGGACGCTTGGCCTTGGCCAATGTGTGCAGTGCGGAATACGAATCTTCCCGCGCCGGGCCGATGAATCCGCAGGTGTTGACGATAAGGATACTCGCCTGCTGAGGCGCACCGACGGCTTGATAGCCGTCGCGTTCCAGAAGTTGGGTCATTGAGTCGGAATCAACACTATTTTTAGCGCAACCAAGAGATACAAGATGAAAGGTTTTTCGATTCATAACAATAAGACTTTCTTTTGCGAAATCACATAGGCAAGGAGGTCATGCTTCACAACTGATCCTACGGGCACCGGTTGCTATTTTCTTGGCGTAGGAGAGAATCGCGGGGTGGCGCTTGGTCGTGGCGTGGCAGAGGGCCGTAAGGTGGCACTTGGCCGTAATGTGATGGTGGGCGTTAGGGTAATGGTGGGTGTCGGCGTAAAGGTTGCTGTGGGGTTCAGTATGCCGCTGGTGGTATAGATACGGTCCACAACTTCGCCTAAATTGCCCATCGGGCCCAGGTTGTTCTGATTGTACAGAATGCTGATGGCTCTGCCGTTTCCGGTCACCACCTCGATTTGGGTATTACCGTCGTATGCGTACGCCGTACCGGCGGTGGTTCTCCCCTTGAACTGGACTTTTCCATCTACTGTGACGCGTAGCCATGCCTTTTCCTGGGCGATGACAACTACCTGTACAGCCCCTTTACCCGCTGTAGGGATTGTCAGTGTCAATACCAACGTTTCGCCTGCCGCTGGGACAACGATGCTGGATCCGTTCCCCGATATTGTTGGGGTCAGAGTGTCTGTGGCTGCCTCTGGGGTTGAGAGGATAACATTCAAAATGGAGGGAGCTGTTGGTAGTGGGGTGGTGCCTGTGCGCAGGTTGATGATGCGGTTGGTCCCCCAGATGGCAAACGTGAACAGGATGAGTACCAATCCGCCGCCGACGAAGAGATCCACTGAAAGGTAGCGCCGTATCGTTGGTGGGATATTAATTTTGAAAGGTAGGCTGGTTTTGAAATGCAATTTTGAGGCCGGCTTTTCGGGCGTTTCCTCTGGCTTGGGTTGCCGTTCCAATCGTTGGGTTTGCAGACCCTCGGCGAATGTGAGTAGTAGCGCATCCACATCTAGGTCGAGATAGTGCGCGTAGTTATTCAACATTCCTCGGGCTTGTACCGAGGAAGGTAAGCGATCAAAATCTCCGGACTCCAGCGCCTGCAGGTAATGCTTGCGAACGTGGGTATGGCGTTCGATTTCTTCCGGGGTCAGGCTCAAGCTTTCACGGCGCTCGCGTAGGGTCGTGCCGATTGTGGAGAAAATGACTTGAGATTGAGAGGCAGGCGCTTCTAGGGGAGGGGTGGGGGTTTCTTCAAAAGAAACGACCGGTTCCTCAATTTCCGCTTCAACTGGTTCGGGTGGGTTGCTCGCCTCCGCGGGTTCGACCGGTGTAGATTGCGTTTTTGGGGGGGAACTGATTCGCCTGCTTAGGGCAACTAGTGCTTTTATTTTTTCACCGACTCTTAGGGGCGTGGCAGTGGCGGGTTCGGGTCCGATTTCAGGTGTAGGCGCACCTTGTTCAGTGAGAGAGGATTCAAGGGATGAAGGTGCACTGCTTGGTTCGCCTACCCCCACGCGCTGTCGGGCAATGAGTTCATCGAGCGAGAGTCCCAGGTACTCGGCGTATAGACGCAAAAAAGCGCGCGCTTGGACCGGAGATGGCATCGATTCAAAGTCGTCGGCTTCAATAGCCTCGATTTGATACACTCGGATACGTGTAGCCTCAACCACTTGCTGGATGGTTAAATTCTTGGCTTCACGTCTCTGTTTGAGTTGCTGTCCGATGGTTTCTGCCATAGGGTTTTAATGAAATATCACCGGCTCCCCTTGTTGGTCGGACCGGTGATCTTCTGTGTGTGCTATTTTCAGGATTTAGGCGGCGGGTTCGGTGTTTCCGCTCGTTTCAATGGGTTGCTCAACCGGTTGCTCGGAAGCTTGTTTTTCTTCTGTCTTGGGAGCAGCAGGTTCTTCAATTGGCAGGCTGGGTTCTGCTTCACCCTCACGGAAAACGGTGACTTTGATTTCCGGTATCAGGTCCATCGTCAGGCGGATGCGCACCGTATGTTCGCCCAAAGTACGCAGTGGTTGCATATCCAATTGCTGGCGCTTGATGCCGTAACCGGTCTTCTTCTGCAGGGCGTCGGCCACTTCCTGTGAAGTGATGGAACCATATAGCTTGCCTGTCTCGCCGGCGCGGGCGCCAAAGGTCAATTGGACCTTTTCGAGTGCCTTTGCTACAACACTCATCTCGTCGTTAAGGATGACGCGCTTCTCGGCGGCATTTGTGCGAATTCGGTCAGCTGTTTTAATTGCGCCGGGGGTTGCTAATACAGCCATCTTCTGGGGAAGGAGGAAGTTACGGCCGTATCCGTCAGCAACTTTCTTTACGTCGCCTGCACGTCCAAGTTTGTAAACGTCCTTGATCAATAATACTTTCATTTTCAAGCCCTTTCTTGCTCTAGGATAGTGGAGCGAAGGGTACAACGCTCCGGGGGCTGATTTTACCAGAGGCTGGTCTATGTGTGAAGGGCAGTATTGTCACTACTTGGGGAATTGTTGATTAATAGACATTATCAGGCTTTTAAGTCATCATAAAGAACTACTTGAATCATCCAAGCATTAGCGCTATACTAAACTTACCGATGGCTGGTGGTTTTACCAGACTTTGATTGGCATGGAGCGAACTTGCAAAATAATTTCGAACCCATAAAAAACCAGAGCCTGAAAGATGCCTGCATTGCCCGCTTGGAAGGATTAATTCTCTCCGGCGAACTCCAAATTGGGGCACGGTTGCCGTCGGAGAGGGATTTCGCTTCCCGGATTGGTGTTAGCCGTCCGATTCTCCACGAGGCTCTTGTGGACTTGGATACCAAAGGGTTGGTGGAAATTGTTCCGCGCCGGGGAGTTTACGTATGCGACTACCGCCGTTCAGGTTCGCTGGCAATCCTTTCTTCTCTTCTCGCTTACCATAATGGCAAGCTCGATCCTTCGTTTATACAAAGCATGATTGACATGCGGCTGACTGTTGAGACAGAAACCGCCCGGCTGGCTGCCCTGAACCGCACAAAGGAACAAATGCTTGGGTTCCACGCGCTGTTGGTTGAAGAGCGGCAGGCTGCCAGGGATAACCCACAGGCTTTCATTGATCTCGACTTTTTGTTCCATCTCTCGGTTGCCATCGCTTCCGGCAACTTGATCTACCCGCTGATCATCAATTCCTTCAAAGGAGTCTACACCAGTCTGACCGGCGAGTTCTTTCGAAAATACTATGGAACACCGGTCGTTGAAACAGTCCGACAGTTCCATGTCCGGCTGATTGATGCCTTTGATTTACAGGATGCAGAAAGCGCCAGGAGCACCATGATCGAGATGCTCAAGCATGGAGAAACCTACCTGAAAGGAGAAAGTTTATGACCGCTGTTACACTTGAAAAACCCCGCTACGCAATAAAAATGCCGGTGAACATCTCCCCGCGCATCCAATGGCTGCGCGATTACTATTTTCAGGGTGTCGGGCGTGCCTGGAATAATGAATACACCTCCTGGACCACTGGGACGCCGTGGGACTTTCAGTTCAACGAACTCTCATTCTACATTGTCCCCGAGACGTATTCCTTCCTGCAAACCTTTCGTTCTTCTTTCAATCAGGTTGCTCGTCCCGTAGCATTGTCTTCTGATTTTTGGAAATGGTCCTTGCCGGAGCGCAGGGCCTGGTTCAATAACGAAGTCGTGGTACGCTATCTCCCTAGGGAAATCCTACCCGGTGACCTCATAGCTGGGGCGCGTTTCAATATTCAAACCTCCTCCTGCCTGACGGAAAAAGAAACCCGGCAGCGTGATAAACAGGTCTACGGTCCCAAAGGTGCCCGGGCTGCCATGCTGTGGTTCCATAATCACGGCTATGGTAATTCTGGTGCTACCTCCGGCCATCTCATCCCCGATTACGGCCGCATCCTCTGTAAAGGCTGGAAGGCGGTCCATGCTGAGTTGGAAGCAGCCTATGCTGCCCTGCCTGAATCCGGAAAACGGGGAAAACAGGGCGGGCAATTGCGGGCAATGATGACCGCTGCCACCATGCCGCGTGACCTGGCTTCCGCGTACTCCGCAGAATGCTCCCGCCTGGCGCAATTGGAGCCCGATTCTGCCCGCCGCGCAGAATTTCAGCAGATGGCTGGTATATTGACTAGGGTCCCTTGGGAACCTGCCCAGGATTTCTGGGAAGCTGTTCAGTCCCTTTGGCTGACCCACATGCTGGTCATGTCCGATGAAAATTACCCCGGTCCGGGGGTCTCATTTGGCCGCCTGGACCAGTACCTGTACCCGCTGTGGGACAAATCGATCCGCGCCGGCATGGAACCTGAATTCGGTAAGGAAATCTTGAAATGCTTCTGGATGCATTGCAACACGGCTTATGATGGCATGATCCGTACCGGGGGAAATCAGGGCATCACAGCTGGGTATGGTCAGCTCTTCACTGTTTCTGGATTGGGCCCCAATGGCCGTGACATGACCAATGACCTGACCTATATTCTGCTGGATGTGATTGATGAAATGTCGCCCATCTTGGAGCCCAAGCCTAACGTGCGCCTGCATCGTGGTGCACCGGATAAATTACTCGACCGGGTGGTGGAGATGGTCGCATCCAGCCAGGGTTCACCCTTCCTGCTCAATTTTGATGAACGTTCGATGGCTGGCATGATGCTCCAGGCTCGCAAATCCGGCCGTACTGATCTCATCAACGCCAACAATGTGTTCGACTATGCCCCGGTTGGTTGTCTTGAAAACACCATGGTCGGCAACGACCGTTCTGGCACAGTGGACGCGAATTTGAATCTATTAAAAGCGGTCGAACTGGCGCTGACCGGTGGTTATGATTTGGTTCCTTTCACTGATGGGATCTCCGGTAAGACCGATCCGCCTGCTCGCTGGGGTGCCGATACCGGCAACGCGACCCAATTTCATACTTGGGAGCAATTCTGGGATGCCTACGTAGCTCAAACCCGCCATATCATCCGGCGTATTGTTGATTTGTATGAGCGTTCTGAGTCTCTCCGTGCGCGTTTCGCACCGACTCCGTATGTTTCCTGTCTGGTCAAGGGTTGTGCCCGGAAAGGGCTGGACATCAACGAAGGTGGCGCCGAATTGGGTTATGTCACCATTGAAGCCGTAACCTATGCCACCACTGTGGATTCGCTCTTGGCGGTCAAGTATCTGGTCTATGACCAGAAAGTTTGCACATTGGCTGAGCTTATCCAGGCACTCAAGGATAAT
>CAISEG010000019.1 GCA_903884265.1 uncultured Anaerolineales bacterium
AACGCTCAGGGAAATGGTACCACTATTTTTACCGACGGCTTCCCAGGCGTTAGTGAGCAGGTTGGTGAGTATCTGCTGTATCTCACCTACGTTTGCCATAATAATTGGTCTGGGCAACGGGAAATCGGTTTCCATAACCACGTTTCCCGGCAGGGAGGTTTCTATTAAA
Organism: uncultured Anaerolineales bacterium; assembly: GCA_903884265.1. Classification (GTDB taxonomy): domain Bacteria; phylum Chloroflexota; class Anaerolineae; order Anaerolineales; family Villigracilaceae; genus UBA877. The sequence goes on from CAISEG010000019.1 coordinate 170, forward strand.
GGAAGGATTTTACGACAGGAATATGAAAGATCCAGCGACTCACGTTTGTCGTGTGTTTGACCAAGATACGTCAGCATCAGACCGCTCATATCCGCTGCTGTCCATGCCGATTGCATGGCTTTGGTCAGGGTTTGGTGCGTACTTGCTCCTTTGGGCAGTTCGTCCATGGCCATCTCCAGATTCCCGATTACCACGCCAAGTTGGTTATTGAAGTGATGGGCAATTGACGCGGCCATACGCCCCAAGCTTTCGGATTTCTGAAGTTGCCGGTTTTTGACTTCAAGTTTTTCTTTTTCTGCTTCAAGTTGCTTCTGCGCGGTGATGTCGAGATTCGTACCAACCCAGCGGCAGGGTTTCCCTTGTGCATCTTTTACAATATCGCCACGGGTAAGAATCCACCTCCAGCCGCCATCTTTGTGACGCAGCCGGTGTATGACTTCATAATGACGGGTTTTCCCCGCGAGGTGATCATCTAGCGCCTTTTCGATATTTGCACAATCGTCCGGATGCCAAAGGTTTTTCCATCCGGAAAATGTATCCTCAACTTCATGAACTTCATATCCAAGCATCGTTTTCCATTGCGCGGAATACACAACCTGATCTTTCACCATATCCCAATCCCAAAGCCCCGCGCCGGTGCCTTCGATCGCCAGAGTGAATCTTTCCTCACTCTCCCGCAGTTCTTCCTCCGCATGTTTGCTGTCGGTGATGTCGCGGTAATTCATCAATACACCGCTTATCATTGGATCGTTCGTAAGATTAACAGCGGTAAGCTCTATCCACTTGTAGCTACCATCTTTACATTTATACCTGTATTCCACCGTTGCTACCGAATTGTCTTTATCGAGAAGAGTAAAGAATTCTTTTTGAATACGCTCCAGATCGTCCGGGTGTACCGTTAACCAACCATCAGTGCCGATAAGGTCTTCCGGTTGCCAGCCGAACCATTTCTCAATATTGGGACTTTTGTATTTTAGAATTCCATCAATACCCATTATCGCGATGACATCTGAAATATTGGTAACCATCTGCCTATGTTTCTCTTCGCTTTCCCGCAGTTCCACTGTCAGATCCGTTGCTATAAGATGCGCTTTTGCATTGGTGGATAGCAGAGTGCGGATCAGGAAGAACAGCAGTAAAGTGATGATAATGCCGCCAACCAGAGTGAGCCATACCCGAGCGTAGTCAACCGTGGAGAAACCGCCGCCGGTTTGGGTAAAGCGCAGTGTCCAGCGCTGACCGTTGAAATCAACCGGAATCTGCCGGGTAAATCCCACGTTCGGCAAGAGTGCCTGATCTTTTTCAGGATGACATTCATAGAGCAGACTTTGGGGCGAAGGTTGTGTGCCATCGAAGATCTGTAGGTGAAGCTGCTTTTCTTGTTCCAGATTGCGTTTACCAATTATCCCCTGAATCAGGTCGTTCATCCGGTACGGACTATAGACCCAGCCACTAATTGCAGCTCGGCGTTGTTCTATCGTTTCGATGGGCATGCCTTTGTGATAGACCGGTGCATACATCAGGGTTCCGGCCTGAACTTCCTTATCGGTTTCCTGAACCAGAACAACTTTGCCGGAAAGCGCGGCGGCATCTGTATCACGTGCCCGTTCCATGGCGGACCTACGCACCGGTTCGGAAAACATGTCATAGCCAAACGCCTTCAGGTTACGTCCGGAAAACGGCTCCAGATAAATGATGGAGGAATAAACCTCCCGATCTCCATCGGGCCTCAGTTTGTACTGAGGGAAACCTTCACTCCGTATTTTCTGGATATGTCGGGTCAGTTCTGCACGAGGGATTAAA
>CAISEG010000020.1 GCA_903884265.1 uncultured Anaerolineales bacterium
ACTCGAGCCTGTCCCTGCCATTTCAAAGATCTCGCCGGCTGTCTACACTGCCCTGCACATTGGCATCAACCACGGATTCGTTTGCGCCTGCCATGATCTATCCGAAGGCGGACTGGCTGTCGCTGCCGCGGAGATGTGCATCGGGGGCCGCCTCGGGTTGGACCTCAAGCTGGTTGCCGATGAACCGATCCGCAGCCTCTTCGGTGAGACAACCGGCTGCCTGCTTGTCGAGGTCGCCTCGGATAAAGTTGAATTGTTTGAAATGCAATTTGCCGGATTGCCGGTTTTAAAAATAGGCAGTGTTCAAGAACAACAGGTATTATCCATAGGAACCATTCACCATTCCCTGATAAAGATTTCCATATCCGACCTTGTCACCGCATGGAATACTTCTCTCCAGCCTGCTGGAGGATTATGAAACCAAGTGCCATCATTATCCTTGCGAATGGCACCAACCGCGATGGGGATGTGGCTGAGGCATTCTCCCTGGCTGGTGCCGTGCCGGAGATCGTTCCACTCAATCTCCTCCGGACTGGTGTGCGCCATTTTGATGATTACCAGATCATGGTCCTGCCGGGCGGATTTTCATATGCAGACGCCCTTGGCGCAGGAAAACTGCTTGCGGTTGACCTGCAGACTTATTTTATTGACGAACTGCAGAAATTCATCGGATCAGGGAAAGTAGTGATAGGGATCTGCAATGGATTCCAAGCGCTGGTAAAGGCGCGCATCCTTCCCGGGAGTCCCCCTCTTCTTTCAGAGGCAGGCGACCGGGGGAAGGATCAAACCACGTTGACCATCAACGCCAGCGGCCATTTCGAATGTCGTTGGGTCACTCTCCGTCCAGTCTCCCAAACCTGCATTTGGACAAAGGGGCTTGAGGAACTCATCACCTGTCCCATCGCTCATGGTGAAGGAAACTTCCAGTATGATAACCAAGCTCCATCATCCGATCTGATCGCCCTCACCTATGTCCAGGGTGACGGTTCTCCTGCCAATGGGGAATACCCCGCCAACCCGAATGGCTCCTTGCTGGATATCGCGGGAATTTGTAACCCAACCGGTACAGTGCTCGGAATAATGCCGCATCCGGAGAACCATATTCATCCCTGGCAGCATCCCCTCTGGGCGCGCGGCGTCCATTCTGGGAGCGGGATGGCGATCTTCAGAAATGGCGTCAAGTATATGGAGGCAAGATGATACCGCCTGAGAAATTACTTGAAATGATCCCCCTGACATATAAGGAATCCCGGCTGCCACTGTCCGCCAAATCCTCTGGCAAGGTGCGCGACTGGTATCCCCTGCCGGATGGGAAACTGATCCTGGTTACCACTGACCGCTTGTCTGCTTTCGACCGCATCTTAGCCGCTGTTCCGTACAAAGGTCAGGTGTTGAACCAATTGGCTGACTGGTGGTTTAAACAGACCGACCTCATCATCCCCAATCACATCCTTTCGATTCCGGATCCGAATGCTGCCATTGTGACCGTGGTGCAGCCATTCCCCGTGGAGGTGATCGTGCGCGGCTATATCACCGGTGTGACCTCCACCGCGTTATGGTACCGCTACTCGCTTGGTGAGCGTGAAATTTACGGTTACCACTTTCCGGAAGGATTGCGCAAGAACGAGGCCCTGCCGCAAGCGATCATCACCCCCACCACCAAAGGCGGAATGAGCGGTCACGATGAGCGCCTGACCTGTGTTGAAGTGGTTGATAAAGGCTACCTTGACCGGGTCACTTGGGAAAAGGTCCAGTCAGCAGCGCTGGCGATCTTTGAACGCGGCC
>CAISEG010000021.1 GCA_903884265.1 uncultured Anaerolineales bacterium
GCAAGAATCTCGGGACAACAATCTTGCCCTGTGAGGAAACGTGGAGTTTACCGGTGTCATTAGTTATTGAATGCCGCAAGGTTGACGTATGACGTTCAATTTTCGATGCAACCCGAAAAGCACTGACAATTTCAGCATCGGACGTGGTCGCCAGTTCCACCTGCCCCAGCCAGTATAACGGACCGGTGATCAGGTAGCGGATGAGGGCACCATCCACTTCATCCCAGACGCCAAACCCGCGCAAGTACGTGCCGTCTGATTCGCGCGTGATGAACCAGGAATCATAATCCCCGACCGGGCGCTGGAAATCGGGATACTTCTCTTTGATGTCACCGATCAATGCCGGTAGGCTCCACCAGATATTCTCTGGGATGGCTTCCAGCAGGGCGAGCAGGAATTCGCGCGTGACCAGTGGCTGGTTGGTCCATTCGTCTTCACAAACAAGACCAGGAACCTGGCGCAGTTCATTGAATGTTTCGCTCACCAGCCACGCAGCCACTAATTGATCTAGCGCCTCCTTACGCGGAGCTTCCAGAAAAAGGCGCACCGGATCAATCTGCGGCTTCCCGTCCACGATGATCTTTGCACTTGACAGGAATTCCAACACCACCCGAACCGGGATGCGCATCTCCGGGGGAGGAAATCCCATCCGCAGAGCAGCCAGCAGGGTGGTGGCATCGTCTGGCAGGCGGTCGCAAACCGGGAGCGGGTTTTCGCGTTCCTTCGCCTTAGCTGGGCGGCCTAACGGTTCACCCCTATTTTTGAGTGGGCTTGAAGCATGCACCTCAGGTATGATGTGCTTCACCCCCGCAGGGATTATTTTCAACAAATCCTCTGGAATATATGCAAATTCTTGTGCACCGCTGGGCAGATCAAAAAAAGCCCTCGCCAGAAAAGCCCGATAGAAGAGCGTTTCGGTGGCTGAGACGGGGTGCAGGTGGATTTGTTCCCGGTCACGCCTACCAGGACCTGCTTCGCGAATGTCGCCAAAACGACGGGCAAATGCTGCCCAGGGGATTTTTCCCCCAGCCTCCGTCAACGCCATGAGTGCAGACTGAGAATTTGTGGGGAGTGAGTCGATGATCTCTGGGACCATTATAGGGTTAAGCATTGCTACGGCAAGTTCCATCAATGCAGCGTCTGTATCCGGCGCGTTAAGTTCAAGTCCCCAAAACCTGGCGACGATGCGCAGGTACCCAAGATCACGACCCTGAAGACTCTGAATAAGGTTAGGCATGGAAAAAAAGCAAGAAACGAGCGTGGTTCTATTTTACTCGTTTCTCGCTGCCAGGTGCTGGTGCTTTTCTCTGGGAAAACAAAAAAGAGGCCGTCGACGGCCTCTGTAATGGATATCGATCAACAGTTCAAGCATCCCCGTTGTGTGCCACCAGGAATTGCCCCCGACTGGTCTTTTTCGCCCGGTAGAGTGCCTCGTCGGCAGCGCGGATTAGGCCAGGAGCCGACTCCGCATGCAATGGATAGAGAGCCAGCCCACCGGATATGCCGATAAAGGTCGTCTTTCCATCTGGAAGTTCAATGGAATTTTTCTGTAAACCGTCCTGGATTTTCTGGATAACCACCTGTGCCTGGGTCAGATTTGTCTCATTCAAGACCAGGGTCCATTCGTCGCCACCGTAACGAGCCAGGAAGTCAGTTGAGCGTAAGGACTTTTCCATCAAATTGGCTACCTGCTGCAAGACTCCGTCACCGACTTCGTGACCATAAGTATCGTTGATACTTTTAAACCCATCCAGGTCCATCATGACAACGCTAAAGGGATTCCCGGAACGGGTGGATTGAGTAATTGCATTCTCCAGGTGTTCATCCAGGGCACGGCGGTTGGGCAGCGCGGTCAGGATATCACTGCGCGCCTGGTGGCTGACTGCCGCGTGCAAGCTGGCATTTATGATGGCAATGGCTGCCTGATCAGCCAGTAGGTTCAGCAGGCGGACTTCGGCCTGGTTGAATTCTCCCGGGTTCGTACGCGCCAGATTCATCACACCGATGACACGGCTGCCCATCTTCAAAGGAATACCAATGATCGATCCTCGCCAAGTTATGGGCATACCATCATAAATGGGTTGATTCGCTATATCTTCAACAACGATGGTCTTTTTCTTGCGGGCTACCATGCTGGTCAGCCCATCCGGGCGCGGATCGACATATTGAACGTTTTTTTCGCCATCATTTTTCAATGAAGCCCCAAAGACCAGTTTTTCTTCCCGGACCAGATAAATATGCGCATCCTGCGCGTCTTTAACCAGTTGCATGGCTTCTTTGACTACCCCATCCAGCACAGCTTGGAGATCCAGGCTGGAGGTCAGGTTCAGGGTGATCCGCTTGAGAGCGTCGAGCTCTGCTGCCTGCTGTTGGATCAGCATCAGGAGATTTCCATTATCAGCGAGCACGTCCACGAGGCGCTTTGAAAAATCCTCACCTTGTAGCTTCGGAACATCCAAGAGGGTCAACAAAAGATCCAACAGCTCAACCAGACGCTCCTGTGCATCTGAAGGCACATGTTCCTGTTCCAGGCGATGGCGTGCTTCCCGTAAAACTCCGGTGTGCGATTTCATTCCTGACCTTCCCGCCGTATATAAAAATATCCCGAGAATTAACTTGCTCTATTATACATTTTTTCCCATCTCCGAGCAAATTTTGGATCCTCAACAAACACTCCGTGTTTATGGTCAATGTTCTGGAGCCCAATCCCCCCTTACCATCCAGTGCTCTTTCCAGCCTTTGGGTAGCTAAAAAAAGAAAAGATGGAAAAAACGATGGGGTTGAAAACTCACGTTTAGAGAATACCTTGATAGGTGAAATGGGCGATTTGACATTTTCCTTAAACTCTGTACAATAAGAATAGATTTCGCTAATCAGGATTAATTCAGGAGGAACCATGGCTGCTCAATTCCAATTCGTTATGCGCTCCGGACCAAATGCTGGAAAGGTCTATCCGCTTGAAGCACCCGAGATCATCATCGGACGCGACGCCGGCAACGGCGTCGCCATCAATGATGCTGAAGTCTCGCGCAAACACGCAAAGCTGAGCCTGCATGGCTCCGCTTACGTGATCCAGGACCTCGGCTCGACGAATGGCTCGTTCGTCAACGGACAGCGCGTCACCGGCTCGCAGGTTCTGAACCCGGGCGATACAGTCTCGTTTGGTGAAAATATCGTTTTACTTTACGAGGCGGCCTTCGACCCGAACGCGACGGTCATTGCCTCGGCACAGGCTCCCAAAACGGTTGCGCCCGTCCACCGGCCTGTTCCAGCTCCAGCTCCAGTTGCGGCCCCGGCTCCCGCCCCCGCGCCAGTTCAAGCTTACTCCGGTCAGGTGCCGGCTGGCCCGATCTTCATGGCAGCCGCACCGGCCAAGAAAAAAAGCGCTGGGTTGATCATCGGTGTCGTCGTGGGCCTGATCATACTGATGTGCATCTGTATCGTCCTATTTGCTGTCCTCGCCCCCCAGTCGGCCTTGTGTGCCCCTGGAATCCGGATTATCACCAATATCCTTGCGCCTATGTTTGGATATGGTATGTGCCCGTAAGCCAGACCAAAAAGCATAAACTCCCGCAGAGTACTCTGCGGGAGTTTATATTTCAGGGGATGACCACATCCATTATCCGGTTTGCCCAGCTGAGCGTGATCTCAGCGCGTTTGTAATCTCCGCTTAATAATTCTTTTTGCGACCGAATGAGCAGGGATTCGAGTAACTGGTTATCCCATCCTTGTGGATGGCGCAGGAAGTCTGCCACGATGTCCCGCTGACGCATCACTGATCCGTCTGGCAACCAGGCAGTCAGGTAGAAGGCGGATCGGTCGAGAGCCTGCTGATAGCGGCGGACAGTATTAAAGAAGGTAACCGTCATTTGCAGGTCGGTGCGCACCGCTGCGGTGACGGTTTGAGTCCGCAGGTAAACAAGGTATGCAGTTTCGAGGTCTGCGAAGGAGATGCCGAAGGCATCCTGCAATGCTGTGTCCATCATCGTAGATACCATCTGGGTTGTTGGGGCAGGCATGTTGCGGTAGAACTTATTGAATGCATCCCAGCCATAGGTCTCGACGAGGTACTTGACCAGAGATCCAGCTTCCAGGTAGCCTATGTCGTGCTGCTGGTTGTAGAAATCGTTGACAATGGTAGTGAGGGGTATGTACCAGCCCAGGTCGAGCAAGGCCGCCGCCCGTGGTCCGAGAGGCTCGGGTTTAAAATGTCCTCCTGTCAGGTAGACTGCCAGGCCTTCACCAAGCGCCGACGGGCGATAACCACCGCCAAGCGAGCTGTCGTAATAGTGGACAAATTCATGGTGGAACAGGATGGCCATATCGTTACCGATGTAATTGTTGTCAAGGTATGAGACATAGACACTGTTTGAGGTGAAACCGCCTTGGCCGACAACCCGCGACATAAGAACGATGTTGATTCGGTCATTAAGATTGGTACCCATTTGGGTGGATACAGCCGCTGACTGTTCGTCGGCTACCTTGCCGATGGTGGCAATATCGCGGGCGGCGTCTGTGCCAGTGATATAGTAGAGGTTGCAGCAAACAGTAGTGGTTGAAACCCAACGGGCGTCTGGCTCCGGTGTGGGAACTTGATCCCGCGGGTGAAGCTGGAAAGTCTCGTCCCAGGTGGTTTTATCTGGGAAGCGCGTGAAAGTCAGACTGTAACTGCCGGGTTTCAGGCTGCTCGTGTCCCAGGCCCACCACAGGGTAGCCTGGCTACGTCCGCCTATACCGAAGGGAGCAAATTCAGCCTCGCCGAGTTTCTGACCGTTGATTGTCACCTCAACACTGCCGGTCGTGTCGGTTGACGCAGCCGGAGACAGGACCTCGAAACTGACCTGGTCACCGACATACAGCGGTCCGTCGGGGTGCGAAAGGACGGTGATCGGTTCAGCCGTCTGGATAGGGCTGCAGGAGGTCAGCAGGATAATAATGAGCAGGAGGCTCAGTTTGGTGTTACGCATGAGGATAATTATAAGCGCGCCTCCGTTGTAATTTCCTTCTCTTGAAGATAGAATAGAACCAAGGAGATAAATAATGGAAAAGACTCAACCTCCTGCCTCGCCGCATTGGGGTCCCATGGCGAAACTTGTTGTCTCGCTGGCACTCGTGGTTGTATTTGGCGCATTGTTGGTGCGCTTTAAATTCATCCTCGTCCCGATAATGTTGGCTTTCGTTCTTGCCTATCTTTTGCTTCCGCTAGCCTCGCTGATGAGCAGGAGAACTCCGCTCTCTTGGGCGGTGGCGGTCAATCTCATCTATCTGGTTTTTGTTTTCCTCCTGCTGGCTCTGTTGACCTGGGGTGGCGTTGGTTTGATCGGGCAGGTGCAGAACTTGATCACCGCCATTAAGAATTACGCTACTCAGTTACCGGTTTTTATAGAAAGCCTCTCACACAAAGTTTTAGAGCTTGGACCGTTTAAATTCTACTTCTCTACAATTGACTGGCAGGCCATTGGCCAGAAAATTCTAGCCTATATTGAGCCTGCTCTTGGACAGGTTGGCGGTCTGGTCGGAACCCTGGCAACCAGCGCAGCCTCCACTTTGGGCTGGATGGCGTTTGTGGTGGTCGTCTCGTATTTCTTCCTGCTGGAAAGCGGTGGTTTTCGAAGACGCATCATCCAATTTGATATCCCTGGTTATACCGAAGATATCCGCCGCCTGGGTAATAAATTGGGTTACATCTGGAATGCATTCCTGCGCGGGCAGACCATCATCTTTTTTTTCAAGGTAATTACCTATGCGGTGTTGATGACTATTCTGGGAGTCCACTACGCCATCGGGGTGGCACTTATCGCCGGGTTTGCCGGTTTCCTGCCTTATATCGGTCCGGCAATCAATTGGATTGTGCTCGGTCTGGTGACATATTTCCAGGGAAGCTATCCGTTCGGGGTTTCGCCGCTGGCCTACACGGTTATTGCCATCGTCACTGCCCTCGTCATTGACCAGGTTTTCGACAACTTGGTGGCCCCTCGCATCATGGCGAATACTCTCAAGGTCCATCCGGCCTTCGTGCTGATTGCCGCCATCATCGCCGCCAATCTGATCGGCATCCTGGGTATCATCATTGCCGCGCCCCTGCTGGCAACCATGCAACTTATTGGGCGGTATACATTTCGAAAACTGTTGGATAGAGACCCCTGGCCTGCGAAAGAGGATCTCCTCCCGCCTGCGCGTGTGCCAAAATGGCTTAGCAAGATCCACATCTGGTGGCGGAAACGCCGGGGTATGGCGCAGGAACCATCGAAAGTGGAACAGTCGGTTCTCAAAGACACCAAGGAAGTCAAATGACATCCCTTTTTCATACATATTTTCGACAATAATTTCGTATAATAAGTCTATTGAAAAGGAGATTATACATGCCCAAGACTGACCCGGAACCTAAGACCGAAACCCTTGCCGAAACCGAAAGTTACCTGGCTTGGAAAGCCGACGAGCCTGATGGTGAGACCACTTATCACCTGGAACTAAACAACGTCACCCTGCATTTCTTCAAGGAAGAGTGGGATGAATTTCTAGAATTGATCCACAACCTCAAGTAAGCCTGGGCAAAATGAAACGCAATAATGCCATAACCGACATCCTGGGGATCGAAGTCGGCCAGGCTTCGGATAAAGAAGCCCTCACTGGCTGCACCGTCATTCTCTGCCGCAAGGGGGCGGTCGGCGGAGTGGACGTGCGTGGCAGTGCACCCGGTACGCGCGAGACCGACCTTCTGAACCCCATAAACCTGGTGGACAAAGTCCACGCAGTGGTGCTGGCGGGCGGTTCAGCTTTCGGGCTGGATGCGGCTTCAGGTGTAATGAAATACCTCGCCGAACAGAAAATTGGATACGGGCTGGGCGCGACGCGTGTCCCGATTGTTCCCGCCGCTATCCTATTTGACCTTGGACTGGGCAGTTCCACCCGCCACCCGGACCCTGAGATGGGCTATGGTGCCGCGTCCATCGCAACCTCTGGTCCCGTTACCGAGGGCAATGTGGGCGCGGGGACCGGGGCTAC
>CAISEG010000022.1 GCA_903884265.1 uncultured Anaerolineales bacterium
CATCCGCATAGCCGGGGACGGACCAGTGTCCCATCGGGGTCATCGCCGAGACCCCAGCCAGGAAGGTATCCCCGCCGTACTGGCCGGAGGTATTTGAATCAGGGACGGACTTGTCGACAAAGGTCATGTCGTAGAGCAATTGCCAAGCCTGGCGCGCTTCGGGTGACCCGATCAGGGTCTGGGTATGGTCGGCGTTGATCATGTCGCCGCCATACGACCAGATGGCCTCGCTATATCCGGGCTCCATATCCCACATGTCAAAACTGAAACCATATTGGTCGGTTTTACCGTCGCCATTGGTATCCAGGGTCAGTTTCTTGGCAGCTGCCCGCAAATCATCCCAGGTCCAATCAGCGGTTGGGTACGCCATGCCAGCCGCGTCAAACATCGCCTTGTTATAGAACAGGACAATGGTCTGGAAATCGCGCGGCAGGCCGAAGTAGCCTTCAGGTGTCTGGTAAGCCTGTAAGGTCTGCGGATACAGACCGTCCAGCATTCCGGGGTTGGCGTCGATATAAGGTTGCAGGTTCAGCAGGACGCCCTTGCTCTGGTAATCCAGGTAGAGAGGCGCATCGATGGCAAACATATCGGGCGGAGTCTTGGCTGCCAGCAGGGTCTTGAGCTTTGTCCAGTACGAATCCCAATCCGAGACCTCCACACTGACGGTGGTGTTCGGATTGGCTGCCTCGAAGTCCGTGACGATCTGTTTCCAGACTGTCAGTTCAGCCGGGTCACCCCACATCATGAAGCTGAGCTGGGTCTTGCCTCCAGTGCTGCTACCGCAGGCACTCAGCAGCAGGATGGCAATCATTGCAAGAGAGAACAGGGCTTTTTTCATTTCTTCCTCCTTATCAAAGTTTGACAACGGTGTCCAGATTCGTTGGGCGATCTGGATTCAACCCTTTGGAAATGGATCGCTCGAAGGCGATCATCTGCCCGACCGGCAGGTAAAGAACATTGCGGACAGCCTCGTCGAGACCCGATTCAAACCGTACCTGTGCGCCTGCCTCCGCAATATCCAGGACACGCCCCCCCAGAGCTTTTACATCCTTCAGCACTGCGGATTCCTTCTGGCCATTAACCGTGGACAGCAGCCCAAGCGTCAACGCAGATGGCGTGATCATGCTCTTCGGTCCATGACGGAATTCCATGAAGTGGAACGGTTCACTGTGGCTGAGGCTCATTTCTTTCATTTTTAGGCTGAGTTCACAAGCCAACCCTTGCCGTGGACCGGATCCCAGCCAGTAGAAGCGGTCGATCGAAGCGTCGCCTCCCAGTTCAGCAGCAAGGGAGGTGTAATTATTCAGAAGCCGGGTACCGGCTTCTGGGAGTTCCGACAGGCTTGCGTAAAGCTCCTCACGCCTCGCCCACAGGCAGGCCAGGGCAACGATGCTGAGGTACAACGTGGAGAAGGCGCGTGTTTGGGCCACCGACCGCTCCTGCCCTGAGGGGAGGACAATATTGAGACTGCCCATCTTTGCCAGAGGCATATCCCCGTAACAGGAGAGTGTCAGCAGGGTGCCGCGCTTATCCTTCAGGAAGGCTTCGCAAGCGCGCAGGGTCTCGGTTGTCTCGCCCGAGCGGGAGACAGCCACCAGAAGTGTCTTCCCATCCGTGTACGAAGAGCGGGGAGACAGCCAAAGTTCAGATGCCGGGAAAGCCCGTACCGCGATGCCGGTCAAATCCTGGGTCAATGCGGCCGCAGCCATCGAAAGGTAATAAGTGGAGCCGCAGCCTGTGAAAATGATCTCGCGGTAACGGCGATGAGGCTTGAGGCTCAGAATGTTACGACGGGTTTTGTCCAATACCTGGAGCGCAGCTGCCCAGGCTTCAGGTTGGGAGAAGATCTCTTGTCTGGTAAAGGTGCCATTTTCCATAGTTTATCCGTGGTTCAGCAGGATTCGTTCCGCATTGCGGATGTAAACTTTTTCGAGCACATCCTTCGGCAGATAGAGACCGTGGATGTACCAACGCCCCTGCATCGGGATCGGGGCGGCGTTGTAGTTGAAGTATTCATCGTCGGTTTCAAGGAATCGATAGATTGCCCGATAGGCTTCTGGGTAGGGACCCATATCCGAGCCGAACAAGATCCGGTCAGCGTAGCGCAAGAAGAAGCGCCGGGCGGTGTAAGGCTGCCGGCCAAGTTCGCCGAGGCGAGCGGAGATATCCACATGAAAGTTGGGGCAGCGGTCGAGCAGAGCCCCCACCCATCCCAGATTCTCCGCGTAGCAACCAACATGAGCACCGATGAAGGTCGTATGCGCGTGACGGGTGACAAGGGATGCAAGCCCTTCAACGATGTGCAGGAAGGGTGGAAATGGCGGGCTGTTGAAGGCCCAATCGGGATGATTACCCAGTTCCTCCCAGCGCTCGTTCGTTTCGTCGATCGGGTCGAAGAAGGCTACCGGGTCTGCCACATGGATGATGACCGGCAACCCAAGCTCACCGGCTGTCTCCCAGATGGGGCTGAGACGTATGTCATCCACATCCACGAGTTGGCCGGTATGATCTTTAACATGTAGACCGAGACCTTTCCATATTTTAAGGCCTTCGGCGCCGCGTTCCTTCTGGGTACGCAACCTGCCTGCCGCCCATTCTGGAAAGGCGTTGCCCTTTTCCTGCCACCGGCTCCAATCCACGCCGCCAAAAATGAGGAAACGTTCGGGCGCGGGTTGTTTGAAATGCTCGAGGTGGGCGTTGAGAAGGGTTTCGCCCCAGCCGCCATCCAGATCAACGTAGCGGACGATACAAGCTTGGTCGAGCAGGTCGAGCAATTGTGGCAGGGATTTTTGATCCCAGCCGCCGCCGAAGTCTTCACCGAGGTGATTATGAGCGTCGAATGCCGGGAAACTCGGTTTATCGATGGGAGTGATTTTCGCGACCAATTTGGACTGGGGATAAAAGTTTTTGAGTAACATGATTTGGTTTAAGATTACTGAGTTTCGGATCAGGCAAGGATGACTTGGATGCCTTTTTCCTGCACCGTGTGGATGAAATCCGCCTGGGTCTGCCCATCTGTTACGATGATGTGGAGACTATCCAGGGGCGCCAGTAGGATGGCCGCTGCCCTTCCAAACTTCGTGTGGTCGGCGACAACGATGATTTCCTGCCCGGCTTTCAGGATGGCGCGATCGGTCATGGTTTCGGGCAGGTACTCGTGGGTCAGCCCGTGTTCCAGGCTGATGGCACGTGTCCCAATGAACACCTTGTCAGCCCGGACTTCAGCCAGGGTCTGCTCGGTGATATGCCCAATAAATGAAAGTTCGCTATCTCGCAGCATCCCGCCGAGGCAGATAACGTTGATATTCTTCAACCCGGCAAATACGTTGACTACAGGTAAGGAGTTGGTGATGACGGTCAAGGAGGGCCGTGTTCGCAAAGCACGCGCTACCTCCAGCACGGTTGTTCCGGAGCCGAGAAAGACCGTCTCTCCGTTGTGGACAAGGGAGGCAGCGGCCTGACCGATACGGGTTTTTTCGTCTGCTTGTTCACAGTCTCGCTGCAGGATGGGGGATTCGGGTGGGGTCTCAGTCAGGGCGATCGCGCCGCCGTGTACGCGTTGGATCTTGCCTTCAGTGGCAAGGGTTTCCAGATCGCGCCGTGCGGTGGCTTCGCTGACCGAAAAGTTTTCACAAACATCCGTGATGCTGATGCGCTGGCTTCGATGGATGGATTGTAGGATCAGGTTCTGACGTTCGAGGTTTGAAATGGTATTGTTCATATCAATCGCTCATAATAAATCATAACCAATCATAAACAATCACATTATTGTGCGATTGAAGAACGCATTCAAGTGACGAATGTCATCATTATGAAGTATATTATTTGACAGTCGTTTTTTTCAATATTTGCGTCACAATCTTATCCACCGAAAGCGATGCGTCGATCACCAGGGCGTCACGAGGTTCTTCCAGTGCATTAAATTGACTTTGGAGTAGTGCAAGCTTCATGTAATGTCTGGGACGTGAAGCCATGCGCAATCTGATCAAATTTAAACTTCCCTTGAGATAAACAATTAGGACACCATCGTTATCTTTGAGCAACTGCTGCCGGTAACGCTCTTTGAGTGCCGAGCAGGCCAGGACAGAGGGTTTATTTGCTTTCAGGCAATCTGAAATTAAGCCTTGCAGCGATGCAAGCCATGGAGCGCGGTCTTCATCGGTAAGTGGGTTCCCGCCAGCCATTTTGGCTATTTTTTTGGGTTGGTGAAAATCATCTGCATCATAGAAGTCCCATTCTAATTGTTGTGCCAGTGCTTTACCAATCGTGGTCTTCCCACAGCCTGATACACCCATGAGGAGGAAAAATTTTGTCTGCATACCTCTAACCCTTGTTGAATCTCTCCCGCTATTAGCTACGATCACGAGGCCTTCAGCGCAGAATACATCGCCATGTCTTCAAGGAACGCTTAATTTTAATTCTTTCCCGACCATCGATGGCGCCTTAACTAAAAAACCTTACAGGGAATGGGACTTATCTAATCCTTTAAACTGCTAACCAGCCTTTGGTACAGTTTTCGGGTGGAAACCAGGGGCTGCATGCCAAGCTCTGCCGTTAGAGTTGTCTCCAGATCCTGATATTGATGCACCAACCCGGCCTGGTCGCCGAGAGCGACGTATGTCCGCATGGCCTGGCAATGAAGATCCTCATTCAAATTATCCACCCGTAAGGCGCGTTGAAGCAATTCAAGCGCATTGGTAAAGCGCTCATGCAAGAAATGATAATTGGCCAGGTTGCGCAAAGCTGAGATATATGCCTGGGTCAAGCGATGGCGCTCAGCGAACAGCCAGTCATAATAAAGATTATCCAAGTATTCTCCATGATACTGTGAGATCGCCTGCTCATACCAATCAGCAGCCAGCTCTTCCGTGGAGGCGGCACGGGCCTTCGTCAGGGCGGTATCGAATTCGTTCACATCCACACTGAAGGCGGCATTATCCAACCAATATTCACCGGCTTCGACCAGGACAAAACGCGGGGCGGTATCCCCCTTTCGCAAGGCATGTCGCAGACGGGATAGGGCGGTATGGAATGCAGTCATTCCCCGACCCGGCTTGTCCGCCCAGATGGCGTCAAAGACCCTTTCACCTGGAATGCGCTCGCTCCGGAAAGTGATGAAATAGGCCAGCAGGTCGCGGGCTTTGGTGGATACCCAGCGCTCCTGGGCGATTTCTTCGCTGCCAATAAAGACACGAAATGAACCGAGACAGCGGACGGTGACAACCGCCGTATTGATCGCCAGGGGGGACCCTATGAGATTGGTTGTAGGCAGGCTTTCCAAAACCCGCTGAATGAAATGGCTTTGCTCACCAGCCTCCTGCAGGTTTTTGCAGACGACGCGGCTGCGCTCGCCCTGGTCGACAAATAACTGTACAGCCTGCGTTGGTTCGATCAGACGCAACGCCTTGCGGGCAAAACCGAGACCGCTTTCCTGGCGATGCGTGACGAAATGAATGTAAGCCAGCCCGAAATAAACCATCGCCAACGGGATTAGAAATTGCCTGCGTTCCCCAACTTCGACCAATTCTGTATAGAAAGATTCGGCGCGGGAGATTTGTCCCTGTTCTAGGGCAATGTCCGCCAGTACACTATTGCATACATAGGCCTCGTAGGTGTCCGGATGTCCGGTATAAGCCCAGAAGGCGCTTTCCGCCATCTGCAGGGCTTCATCCGCCCGCCCCTGGCCATACAGGTTGTAAGCCAGGTAGCCGGCGGTCATCAGCCGTTCATAAGACGCCAGGCCTACGGTCTGGGAGAGGTCCATTGCTTGCCGCAAGCAGCTCTCGGCGCGGGCAGTCTCGCCACGCCGGGTCAACACATTTCCAAGGGCGGAATATGCACTCGGAAGCAGTTCATGCAGGTGCAGGGTTTGGGCGATCTCGAGTCCGCGTTCAGCATATTGTAGGGCGGTATCAAGGTCCTGCCAATACAGGTAGGGACTAACCAGCGAGATATAGGCCTGCGTGGCGATTGGGGAAAAACCTTCCGGGGTCAGTTGCAGGGCTTCCTTGCAGTAACGAACTGTGGCCTGGGGATCGCCGTGCCACCAGCAGATCTGTCCCAGCGACTGCAGGAAATTGGCG
>CAISEG010000023.1 GCA_903884265.1 uncultured Anaerolineales bacterium
GCCCGTTACGAGGTACTGGCCGTTCTGCCATTCGATCCCAATACCCTTGGCCCGTCCTGCCAGTCACCCCCCAGATCAGGGATGGGTTTAACCGGTCCAGCAGAGGTAGGCAGAAGTGCGGAGGTTGGCGTCACCAATGGCGTAACCGAACCGTCTGAACAAGCGATGATCACCATCGCCAGGAAAGCTCCGATCAAAACAAACCATTAATTTTTGGGAGTGCTTATAAGTATTCTCCTTTTTTAAGATGGGCAATTGTGTTATTTTTATGGACATATTCAGGGTAAACTCTCATACTTCCATAAGTCCTAAACTCCAAGCTCGTTCTTCCTGCTAAAAATAAAGAAATATGTACAATGAGTTAATTATATTTTTCTGGTTGATGCACATTTTCTGATTGATGAATTACGGAACCTGGCGACAATCAAATGAACAAAGGATGGCTTCATGAATATAAAGGTAAAAGAAGTAACCTCACTGAAAGAACTGAAATCCTTCATCCATTTTCCCTTCGAACTGTACCGTGGCAGCCCGTATTGGGTGCCAACCCTGCTATTCGATGAACTCAATACCCTGCGTCGAGACAAGAATCCCGCCTTCGACAACTGCGAGGCACGCTACTGGCTGGCCCATCGAGACGGGCACATTGTTGGTCGGGTGGCAGCTATCCTTAACCGTCGACATATCGAAAAATGGGGGCAGCGCTATATGCGTTTCGGGTGGATAGATTTTATTGATGATCCGAGCGTATCCACAGCCTTGATGAAGCCGGTTGAAGCCTGGGCACAGGAGACCGGCATGACTGCCGTGCACGGTCCGTTGGGCTTCACCGACCTGGACCGGGAAGGGATGTTGGTGGACGGTTTTAACGAGATCGCCACACTGGCAACCATCTATAACTATCCATATTACCCAAAACATATGGAAAAATTGGGGTATATCAAAGATACCGATTGGATGGAATATGAGTTTTCGGTACCGTCCGAACCCAACGAGACCATCGCCCGGATCGCGGACATCGCCCTGCGACGCAATAAACTTAAAGTATTGGAACTGCGCAACAAGAAAGAACTCCTGGGTTATGCCAAAGAACTGTTCCAACTGCTGGATGACGAATATAAGCATTTATACGGAACCGTACCACTTACTGAGAAGCAGATCGAGGCTTATATTGATCAATACTTTGGCTTCGTGACCCCCGACTTTGTACCGATGGTCATGGACCAGAATAACCGCATGGTTGCTTTTGGCATCATCATGCCGTCGTTTTCCCTGGCACTGCAAAAAACAAAGGGGCAGCTCTTCCCGTTCGGGTTTATTCACCTGATGAGAGCGCTCAAAAAGAATGACCGGGCAGACCTGTATCTGGTTGCGGTCCGGTCGGAATATCAAGGCAAAGGTGTCAACGCCATCCTGATGAACAAGATGCATGGCGTCTTCAATAAAATGGGGATCACAAAAGTGGAATCGAACCCTGAACTCGAGACAAACCAAAACGTCCAACGCCAGTGGAAGTATTATGAAAAAAGGCAACACAAGCGCAGGCGAGTCTTCATCAAGCATTTTGACGCTTAGCTTAATAAAATAATGTATCTAAAATGAGAATGGGCATATTTAGAAGGTTAACATTCCCACAATCTGAATTTTTTCATTCTTCCGTATACCCACATAACGCCAGCGCCCGCGGACCGGTGTGGATACCCAGAACCGGCCCGGTGATATTGACCAGTAATTCCAGCGGGTCATACTCCTTCTCTATCCGGTCAGCCAGAGCCTGAGCTTCAGGCAAAGCATTGCCGTGCAACACGGCCACTCGTTTCGGTTTCTCCGGGGCAAGACGTTCGAAAAATCGGTTCACCAGCATTTCAATGGATTTTTTGCGGGTACGCGCCTGCCCGCAGGATTCTACAAGTCCACTAATGTGGTTGATCTGTACCAATGGCTTGATATTCAGCAGGCTGCCGATGAAATGAGTGGCGTTCCCGATCCGCCCGCCACGATGGAGATACTCCAGCGTATCCAGGCAAACGATTTGGACCAGGTTATCGCGCACCCTGGCTGCAGCTTCGACCATTTTGAGAGCGCTGCCTCCCACCTCACGGATGCGCGCGGCAGCCAGTACCTGCCAACCTAGGCTCATGGTCGGGCCTTTGGAGTCTACGACATGGACGGGCACATCCATCTGCTGCCCCACCTGTTTGGCAAGCTGGAAGGTCCCACTCATCGCGCTACTGACCGTCATCACGACAATCTCCTGGGCACCTCCGACAATGGTGTCCCGGAAAACTTTTTCAAAATCTAAAGGGCTCGGAAGAGTCGTGGTCGGCCAGATAGGATCCTTTTCGAGGCGTTGGTAGAAGTCTTCGGCGGTCAAGTCAATCCGGTCACGCAAGATCTCGCTCCCCCACACCACAAACTGAGGAATAACGGTGATTCGATATTGGTCGATCATGGCCTGGGGAATATCGCATGTGCTGTCGGTTATCAATGCGATCGTATTCGTCATGTCACCTTCTGATTTTCGGCAGGATGGAAGCACATTATCGGAAGCAATCATAACACTGATTGCAGTCGGGTATAATCAATCAGATGTTTAAATATGAGATCATTTCCACTCAGGGCCGCGCCCGCGCCGGTGTTTTCTCCACTCCGCACGGCAATCTTGAAACGCCGGTGTTCGCGCCGGTTGGAACGCAGGCTACGGTTAAGACGCTTACCCCTGCACAACTGGAAGAATTAGGTGCCTCGCTCATCCTCTCCAATACCTATCATCTCTACCTGCGCCCAGGCGACGAACTCGTCCGGGAGCTGGGCGGTCTGCACAAATTCATGCAATGGTCCGGCCCCATGCTGACCGACTCAGGAGGTTACCAAGTCTTCTCACTTGCCCAGACCCGCAAGATCGATGATGAGGGCGTAATCTTTAAGAGTCACATTGATGGTTCTACCCATCGCTTCACTCCCGAAAAATCCATCCAAATCCAAGAGGACCTCGGTGCGGATATCATCATGACCTTTGATGAATGCTCCGACCCGAACGAAGCTGCTTACAGCGAGATTGCCATGGAACGCACCCATCGCTGGGCGGAACGCTGCCTTATAGCGAAGACGCGCGTGGACCAGGCTCTTTTTGGGATCATCCAAGGCGGAGTCAACCCAGCCCTGCGGACTGCTTCAGCTCAATTCATTTCATCCCTGCCTTTTCACGGGATTGCCATCGGCGGCCTCTCTGTGGGCGAGAGCAAGGCTGAGATGCATTCAACTCTCGAGCTGGTTACTCCACTTTTACCAGAAAATAAACCGCGCTACCTGATGGGTGTGGGCACACCTGAAGATCTGATCAACGGCGTCGCGCGAGGCATAGACATTTTTGACTGCGTTTTGCCAACTCGGCTAGCCCGTCACAACGCGGCTTTCTCCCCAGAAGGCCGGCTCAACCTAATGAACGCGACCTTCGCCCGCGACCCACGCCCGATTGACGAAAGTTGCGACTGCTACACCTGCAAGACATTCACCCGTGCCTACCTGCGACATTTGGTCGTGGCAAGGGAGTTACTGGCAGGAACACTTCTGTCCATCCACAATTTACATGCGTTGATCCAACTTGTTAAAAACATACGCATTTCCATCTTAAACGGCACATTCGAAAGCAAGGTACCCGCCTGGCTGACACAGTGGCAAGGTAATGCGGAAAGAGAGCCAAAACAGGTGTGATTGAACCTCACGCAAATCTTTCCATCCTCGAACTACAAACCCTCGATATCTCAGAAGATTTCATAGAAAAGGATTAAACATTAGCCATGATTATTTTCCATGCCTTCCTGCTCGGGATCATTGAAGGACTAACGGAATTCATCCCTGTCTCGTCCACCGCTCATATGCTAATCGTTCAAAAACTACTCAATATCTCCTCGACCAATGTTGTGGTCATCCCTTTCCTGGTTCTCGTTCAGGTCGGCCCATTACTGGCCCTGATTGTCTATTTCTGGAAAGACCTGTGGAAGATCCTTATGTCCTTCTTTGCCAAGCCTTTCTCCACTTTTGAGAACAAATTAGCCTGGTACATCCTCACCGCCACCGTACCGGCGCTGATCTTTGGCTATTTGCTCAGGGATGCCGTCACAGCCCTGCTTGCGAACGCATTACTGGAAGCTGCCATCCGCCTGCTCATCACGGCATTTGCCCTGGCACTGGCAGAATGGTTGGGTAAGCGGACCCGCAGCCTCGAAAAAATGACTTGGCTGGACGCGCTCTTTGTCGGCATTGCCCAGGTACTGGCAGTTTTCCCTGGAGCCTCCCGATCCGGGACAACCATCTCAGCCGGAATTGGGCGCGGCTTGGATCGTCCGTCAGCAACCCGCTTCGCCTTTCTGATATCTGTACCGATCATGGCGGCTGCAGCTGGTTATGAATCGCTATCCGTCCTTAAGGCACATATTATGCACAACCTGTTAGCCCCCCTGGCGGTCGGATTCGCCGTTGCGGCAATCGTCGGCTGGCTGGCAGTAAAGTGGCTATTGGGTTATCTGAACAAGCATTCGCTTTATATATTTGCGGCCTACTGCGCGGTCGTCGGGGCAGCCTGCCTCGTTTTTGCACTGATTTAAGGCGATCTCATGACTGACTTTACCTCCCACACTCCTGAAATGCTCGCCATGCTCAAGCTGCTTGTTGAGACCGAATCCCCCTCGCACGACAAAACCGGTGTTGACCGGGTTGGTGCGATCATTGCCGCGGAATGCCGTCGTCAGGGGGCTTTGGTCACCTTTCACCCTCAGACAACCGTCGGTGACCTGGTGGAAGCGCGCTGGGGAGAAGGGCGGGACGGCATCCTACTCCTGGCTCACATGGACACAGTTCATCCGGTTGGCACCCTCAATCGAATGCCCTTCCGCGTGGCAGATGGCCGGATCATGGGGCCCGGAATCGAAGATATGAAGGGCGGGATTGTCATCGGTTTGACGGCCCTCGCAGCATTGGTGGAGGCCCACCAACTTCCTGTCCGGCCCGTGACAGCCTTGTTCACCTCCGATGAGGAAATTGGCAGCCCGGCATCCCGTCCACTCATCGAAACGCTGGCACGTGGATCCGCCCTGGTGCTGGTGCTCGAACCTGCCATGCCGGATGGAGCCATCAAGACTTGGCGCAAGGGCGTGGGCGACTTCGTCGTCACCGTGCGCGGACGGGCAGCTCATGCCGGCAGCGACCACCAGGTGGGACGAAATGCTATCGAAGAACTGGCCCGCCAGGTTCTGGTAATACAGAGACTGACCGATTACGACCAGGGTACGACCCTCAATGTTGGCATTATCCGCGGAGGCACAGCAACCAACGTTGTTCCCGAAGAGGCAGTCGCAGAAGTGGATCTGCGAGTAATGAAACCCGGCGAAGCCGAGCGCATCATGACCGCCTTGCATGCCCTCGTTCCGACCTTGGACGGAACCGTCATCAAGGTAACGGGTGAACTCAACCGGCCGCCGATGCCCGCCGATGAGAGGATGAAAGCCACTTTCAATAAAGCCCAGAAGCTGGCGCATAGGGTCGGGCTGGAGATCAAGGCCAGTGGCACTGGCGGTGCTTCGGATGCCAATTTCGTTGCTCCGCTGGGAATCCCGGTCCTGGACGGATTGGGCGCGGTCGGCGACGGTGGACATTCCGAACGAGAGTTCATCTTCAAGGATAGTCTGCCCGAACGCGCAAAACTGCTAGCCGCAATCCTGCGTGAGTGGTAGGGAATGAAACCCACCTTCGTCTGGTTTATTCTTGCCTGCTTCCTAATCCCTAGCTGCAATTCCGTCACACCAACCTCACCCACGGAACAGCTCACCGTCGGGTACAGCGCGGCAACAACCCCCTGGCTGGTAAACCTGTACGACTGTGCAGGTGCAAATGTTATCCATGCCGAGCAGACTGCCGCCGATTTCATTGACCTGCAGTCCGTCGATATGGCTATCCGCATTGGACAGTCCGCTTACCTGACCTCCCACCCTTTCCAGATCGGCAGCGATGAAATCCTTGTGATCGTCAATCCCCGGAACCTGATCCATACCCTGACCGTTGAGCAAGTGCACGGAATATTCACCGGGCAAATCCTGAACTGGCAGGAGCTCGACGGCTCCAACTCCCCGGTTCAGGTGTGGGTCTATTCTTCGGGTGAGGATGTCGAGCAAATCTTTGAGCAAAGCACCCTGGGAGGCAGTCCGGTTGCATCCACAGCGCGGTTGGCGGTTGGTCCTGACGAAATGGCACAAGCAGTTGCCGGTGATGTCAATGCAGTCGGTATCCTGACCCGCTCCTGGAAAACCGGAAACGTCTCGGATGTTTATACTATCGGGACCATTCCGGTGCTTGCACTCACAATGGACGCGCCGCAGGGTGAAGTCAAAAATAATATTTCCTGCCTTCAAAAGTAACATCCCATGATCAAAGC
>CAISEG010000024.1 GCA_903884265.1 uncultured Anaerolineales bacterium
ATGGTACACGCGAACGCCCATGGCAGCTTAAAACGCCCAGCGGACAATCGGAATACCAGATATATAAAGATGAGGCTGCAAACCCACCTGCCCTGGTATGCACCGTTGGAAAAACCGAGCTGCGTTACCAGCTATGCTGCCTGAACGACCTGCACATAATGCTCAAAGCGCATGGCGGCTGGGTACCGCTCGGCAGCGCCGATGAACAAAAACCGGCTGGCGAAGGAACCGTAGAGGCATGGGGCCGCTCACCAAAGAATCCCGTAGGCGGCTGGTACGGGCTGAAAAAAGGTTTACGTGGCCGCTTTGGTATGTACATCCCGCCGCTGATGGAAGCGCTGAATCTGGCCGAAGTGGAGCACAATCCAAAGAATAACAGGATGCGGGCAGTATAGGCCATTTGTGATCAGGTATAGAAAACCGGGACGGCGATGTGCCGTCCCGTTGCATTCTTGCGAGGAGATTATTCCCCGTGAGAGGAAATTGCTTTGCCGCGAAGAACGCGGTTCGCAATAATATTTGGATCAGAACAACTTCAAGACCGCTCCGCTGGCCCAGGCGAAGAGGGCCATGGGGACGAAACTGAGGACCACCGTGGCCAGGGCAGCCAGACCCCAGGTGAGATCCAGCCAGGGTTCGCGGGAAGTCTCGGCGTCACCTTCGCGCATATACACAGTCACCACCACACGCAGGTAGTAGTATGCGGAGACGAGCGAGGTGAGCACACCGATGATGGCGAGCCCGATATATCCGCCCTCGATCGCAGTGCGGAAGAGGTAGAACTTACCGATCAGCCCCAGCGTGGGGGGCATACCGGTCAGCGAGAGCATGAAGACGGTCATGGCGGCACCAAGCAGGGGGCGCTTGCGCCCGAGGCCGGCAAAATCGCTGATCTCCAGGCCTTTCCCTTCCGGTTTTTCCAGGGCAATGACAACCGCCCAGGCCCCGAAGGAGGTAATGGCATAGGTCACCAGGTAGAACAGGGCTGAGGCGACTGCATCGGGGGCAACCTTTGGATTTCCAAAAGAGACGAAAGCCATCAGGATGTACCCGGCGTGGGCGATACTGGAGTAAGCCAGCAGGCGCTTGATATTGGTCTGCGAAATGGCAACTACGTTCCCGACCACCATGGTCAAGGCAGCCAGACCCCATAGCACCGGGACCAAGTCAGCATCCAGGGACGGAAGAGCAGTGACAAAGATCCGCAGGAGGGCGGCGAACCCGGCTGCCTTGGCACCGACCGCCATGAAACCTGTCACCGAGGTGGGTGCGCCCTGGTAGACATCGGGCGTCCACATGTGGAACGGGACGGCGGCGACCTTGAAGCTAAATCCCACCAGGATGAGGGCAGCACCGATGAGCAGCAAGTACTTGGTGAAAGTGCCCGTCGCAACCGCCACGGCAATTCCACTCAGGGCGGTAGCGCCAGTGGCGCCAAAGACCAAGGCGATGCCGTAGACGACAAAGCCGGTGGCGAAAGCTCCCAGCAGGAAGTACTTGATACCGGCCTCTTCCGATTCCGCATGCGGGCGGGCAAAGGCTGCCAGTACGTAGAGCGGGATGGAAAGCAGTTCGAGGGCCAAAAAGACGACGATCAGGTCAACGGCCTGGGCCATTAGCAACATGCCGGAGAGGCTGAACAAGATCAAGATGTAATACTCGCCACGCTCCAGACCCATGCGCTTTAGGTAGCCGTAGGCGATGGCAATGGCACCCAGCCCACTAGCCAGGAAAAGAGCCGAAAGGAAGGTGGAGAAGCCGTCGAGCACGACCATCCCGCTGAAAGCGTATACTTCCCGCCCAGCCTGGGCAAAGGTGAGGCCCAGCGCCGCGGCCAAGCCGACAGC
>CAISEG010000025.1 GCA_903884265.1 uncultured Anaerolineales bacterium
GACGAAGGGAGCCGAGGTCGAGAGTTTTAAATGCAGCGGGATTCAGACCCAGCCAGAGAATACGGGTAAGGGGGTAGAAAAAGAATAAGCCCAGAAAAACAGAGACACCCAGCCATGGCAGTACAGATTTTAACCACGGAGGTACAAAGACTCTGAATTTCGTAGTTCCTTCTGCATGTACGCTTTCGTGGAGGACTGACATGATGGGAGAGCCCTTCCTTCTTAAGAGCTAATGTAACACTGCCGCGGTCCAGTCGGCAATCCATTTATCGCGGTTGGTGGCAATTACCTCCGGATCAAGAGTGGCAGGCAGAACAGCGGTCTCGGCATAGCGGGTAAATTCCTGCGGCAGGCTCGCATCCGGATTGACCGGGTACATGAACATCTGGAGAGGAATGTCCTCCTGGAACTGCTGACTGAGCATAAAGTCTACGAATTTTTGAGCCAGGGTAAGATGCTTCGTTCCTTTCAGGATGCCAACAAACTCGATCTGGCGGAAGCAGGTGCCAGGTCCGAGAATGGAGGCGGTGGGCGCATCTATAACAGGCGAACTGGCATAGATCACTTCCGCCGCCGGGCTGGTGTTATAAGAGAGCACCAATGGCTGGGAGCCATGCCCCGAGGAACCAGAGAAATTGGTGTAATAAGCTGTGTTCCAGTCATCCACCACCACCACCCCGTTAGCCCGCAGGGACCTCCAGTAGTCGAGATAGCCATGGTCACCGAATTTGGAAATTGTGGCAAGTAGAAAAGACAAGCCGGGAGAGGAAATGGCCGGGTTCTCGACGACCAACAAATTCCTGTATTCGGGCCTAAGCAAATCTTCGAGCCTGACCGGGACCGGAAGGCTGTGTGCTGTGAAATAAGCCTTATCGTAGTTGATGCAAATATCGCCGTAATCCACCGGAAAGGCAAGGTTTTGCGTATCCAGTTGGAATCCTGCAGGGATCTTCGCCAGGAGCGGAGATGCGTAGGGTTCATAAATATCGGCATCGATAGCGCGGGAGAGGAAGGTATTATCCACACCGTAGAACACGTCAGCCAGAGGTGCATCCTTGGTGAGAATAGCTTTGTTAAGCGCCGTACCGGCGTCTCCGCTTTTCAAGAAGACCACTTTTGCATTATTAGCTTGTTCGAAAGCAGTAATAACCGATTGGCTGGCAGCGAAGGAATCGTGAGTCATCACAGTCAGCGTAACAGGACCTTTGGGAGAGCATGCAGAAAGGAGCGTCACCAGGAGCAGGATGACAACAAACTGGATCCGTTTCATAGGAATCTCCAACTTTAAAAATCAAAGGGTGCGTCTGTGGACGATGAGCAGCAAGCCCGAATCCAGGGAGACAGAGGCATTCTCAACCAGCAATTCATTGCTGATGCCGCGCGTTTTGTAAGGGTAGAGTGTCTCACCGCGCAGGGGCCAGCGCAACCCAAGAGTGGTTACACCTGAAACTTCTCCACTCCAGGGGATCAGGGAGACAATATCGCCAACTGCACCCCGGACCTGGCAACTTCCACGCGTGAAAAAAGCTTCCTCCACGCCATCATCAAAGCGAACGTTAAGCGTCGAATATCGAGCACCTGTTAGCAAAACAAGGTTCCCAAGTGTCTGGTCCAGGCGATCCCCCAGAGCAGCGACAACGAGGATCTCACGGTATCCAGTTTCCACGGCATGGAGCAGAGCCAGTTCGAAATCGGTCTCATTTTTATCGCGAGGAAAGCGACGAATCTCGGTACCGGTAGCCTCCTGCTTACGGCGATCATCTTCTGCCAGAGAATCCAAATCGCCAATGATAAAGGCTGGCTTCAGTCCAAGGGACAAGGCGTGGCGCGTCCCACCGTCGGCAGCTATTAACTGATCGTCGGAACGAATCAACTTACGGACCCGTTCGAGGTCTTGAATATGACCGTTCACAAATATGACCGCACGTGACATAAAAAACATCCTCGCCGGGGAGGATGTTCGATTACAAACGATAATCCCTCCGCCGGTATGATCCGGATCAGGTTCTGCGGGTCGAGGCTCCTTGCCTCCTCTCAGCCCGGTACACGGGCTCCCCGTTCAATTGTTGAAAAGAGTATACGGCGGCGCAATCCGCCTGTCAAGACTAAAGTCGGCTAATCTGTTTTTTCACGGCGGAAGTCTACAAAACGGTAACCCACACCACGTTCCGTCAGGATGTACTTGGGGTCGGCAGGATCCTTTTCCAGTTTTTGGCGGAGATAGTTAATGTATAGGCGGACGTAATGCGGCTCGTCGCGGTACTCATAACCCCAGACCTTGGAGAGCAGCTGGTCATGGGAAATCACCCACCCGGCGTTCTGCACCAGGTGATAAAGCAGTCGATATTCCGTGGGCCGCAATTTGACGATCTTTCCCTCTAGCCAGATCTCACGGCGGTCAAAATCTATCTTCAGCCGATCGTCAACTTCGATCAGCCCATGCATACCACCGCTGGCACCTTCAGTGCGGCGTAAAACTGCTTTTATACGGCTGACCAGTTCGCGGGGGCTAAACGGTTTGGTAATGTAATCGTCGGCTCCTTTCTCCAAGCCATGGACACGGTCATCTTCTTCACCTTTAGCGGTGAGCATAATGACAGGAACGCTACTGATCTCTCGGACCATCTCCAAGACTTCAAAACCATTCAAGTCTGGCATCATTACATCAAGCAGGATCAGGTCAGGGGTTGCATCGCGCAGGCGCTGGAGAGCCTGTTTTCCATTAAAAGCCTCTATTACGACAAAGCCATCGTGTTCCAGGTTCAGGCGGATGAAGCGTACCATGCGCTCTTCATCATCCACCACCAGTATTTTGCGCCGTTTCAAGGTATCTTCATCCATACTTATTCTCTCACAAAGCCAATGATGCGTTCCTCACCCTCGCTTGGCAACACTTCAATAAAAGCGACTTGATTAATAGGCCAGATGACCGTGAGAACCTCGTTGTTCAAATAATGGACATCTTTTCCATCACGCCGACGAGGATTGTGGACAGTTATAACTGTATCGTTTCCCGTAGGAAGTTGATCCAATTCGCCACAAATTGGGTCTTCGTTTGAAATATGGATGATTACCGAATGAGCCATTCAAACCAACCTTTTCTATTCAATCAGCAATTGCATTTTAAGTTTACCCAGATAAATGACATCCCCATGAACCACAGGCATTTCAACGTAAGGTATCAGCCGGGTACCGTTCAGATAAGTACCGTTGGAAGAACCCAAGTCCATGATAATGATTTGATCCTGGATCAATTTTAAGACCGCATGCAGGCGCGAGACGCCATTGGCATATGCATTATAAGGCGTCAGGTCCACATCCGGAACAATGGGCTGAGCTTCTGCTGAACGTCCCAAGGTAAACTCAGTGCGATCAGCCAGAGGCAGAATCTGACCACTTTCGATCATATTCAGGGAAATCCAGGATTGCAAACTCTCGGGCGGGGGGATTGGCTGGACCTGGCCGGTGGAATCCTTGAACGCCTGACGGGTTTCAGCAGTGAAAATTTTATGGGTCGTGATGGTCATATCTATGAGTTGGGCTCCGCATTCGCTGCAATAAATGGCGCCACTCATCTCTTTATGCTGACAATTTGGACAAATAATCATTAGTCTTCAATACTCCTCCCTGAGGTCAAGAGGGCGCGTGTTCCATATTTTATCTCTTTTTGGCCCTGTTGGGAAAAAGACTTATCCTGTTGAATGTGTTCAGCTTCCAAAAGTGCTGTTCGCGCCAGGCCGCGCTCGCCTTGGGCAAGTAGATGCGTGGCCAGACGATTCAAATGTTCAGAAGCCTGGTCATAATCTCCAGCCGTGACTTCCAAACGTGCCTGTTCCTGGAGGCGATAAAGTTTCAAACGCGTAAGCGCTTCCACAATCTCAAGGGATGGGATTTCTGTGCGTGCTTCGTCAGTAACGGGACGAATCAGGCAGATGGGCATCGGTCTGGCCGGAGAGGGTTCATCCATCAGGGAAACCGTAATTTTCCCGTCTAAAAGTGTAATTGCCTCTTGCAGGGTGCTCTCAGGTTGAACCACAAATTCCATAAGCATCTTGAGATTGTTCTCACGGACGATCGGTCCCAACATCATCGGGCTATTAAAAGAGAGTACACCCGCCTCAGGTTGAAGACGAAAAGCATAACGTAACTCAATTCCTTCCGGAATCTTAAAATCCAAGCGGGTTTCTTCGGCATATGCACTGCCAAGACTGTTGAATTTGTCAAGTAAGTTCTTCTGGATATCCTGGGGACGGGAGATATACATACTGCTGCCTCCTGTACAAGAAGCCAGGTCGTCCAGAAAATTATCATTCCATTCTGAACCGATACCCAGACCGCTAATTCCAACACCTTGTTCTGTAGCACGGTGGGCAAGGTTAATGCATTTATCTTCATCACCGTATGTGCGTCCGTCGGTAAGTAAAATAATATGGTTAACTTGGGCATGATGCACATTACGGAGAATTTCATTGTACCCCATTTCAAGACCGGAGAAAATCTCCGTCCCGCCAGAAGGTTGC
>CAISEG010000026.1 GCA_903884265.1 uncultured Anaerolineales bacterium
GCAGCCTCTTTTTCTAAGGTAAAAGGACTCTGATCCAGGTCAATGATTGTCCAGCCAGCTGGGAGCGTGGCAACCGGATCATCTGCGGTAAAAAGCTTGTCATCTTCGCCAAACCCGGATGGGAACTGCTGGTTGCCGTCCGGAGCCCAAACCACCAGCTTGCCCCCGGTTACCTCATAATCCCGGGCTGCATCGGTCTTTACGGATGCCAAATAGCTCGGCCAGCCAAAAGTCTTGTCATCTCCTTCTGAAAAAGGACCGCCAGCAAGGTTCGGGAAATACGACATGGCAAATATTTGCACCCCTGTATCGGTTTTGCCATTATTATCCACATCATTAAAGACACCCTCGGGCTGTACAGGCAGGCTGAGCTCATACGTGCCGGTTAGGGTCGGCAAATCCACATTGAGATAACCGAGTACCTGAGAAGCAACCGGGAGTTCCCAATTGTTATCCCGGATGACAAAGCCATGCATGTCCACCAGGGCCACAGCATTTTCAATAAAATATTCTTCAAAGACAAAGCCGTTTGTCACGGTAAACCCGCCTGTGATCTTAACCGGCTCGCTGGTTACTGTCGGAATTGGGGTCGGAGTTGGCTTGGGGCCGCAAGCAGAAAGAATGAAAACTGCAATTACCATCAAACCAAATACTTTCAAGAATTTGTTCATAAAATCTCCTCAAATGGTATTGGATTGTTCAGGTAATTATACAATAGGAAAACCCGGATATAATTCATCCTTGGATGAGTCTTGCTGCTGAAATTCAAACCGAACTGGAAAGAGCAGAAGCCGCTCGAACTGCGGGGAACGCGGGTCGGGCACGCGTGTGTGCACGGCGGGCAGCCGGGATGGCCGCCGGGGATTTTTTGACCCGGCACCAGGTCTGGCCTTTCAACACTGCACAAGGAGAATTCCACAAGAGCAGCGTCTACGAGACACTCCAACTGCTGGCGAGCTTCCCCAGTCTCGCCCCTGACCTGAAACAGGCTGCGATCCATATGACAATGCGCGTGGATGAAGAATTTCATCTCCCCCTGGGGATCGACCTGGTCGACGAAGCCTATAAAATTATTAGAGGATTGAAATGAGTGAACACGCTGAAATAATCGTATATGGAACCTCTTGGTGCGGTGGATCCCGTCGCTGTCGGCTCTTGCTGGACCGGTTTAGCATTCCTTATCAATGGGTTGACATCGATCAGGATGAAAAAGCAGCTAAGTTGGTCGAGAGCTTGAACCATGGCTACCGCAGCGTCCCGACGATTGTCTGGCCGGACGACTCGACACTAACCGAGCCAACCGACGAAGAGCTTGCGAAGAAACTGGGCGTGAGCCTGTAAAAAACTTTTTAT
Source organism: uncultured Anaerolineales bacterium (assembly GCA_903884265.1). Classification (GTDB taxonomy): domain Bacteria; phylum Chloroflexota; class Anaerolineae; order Anaerolineales; family Villigracilaceae; genus UBA877. The sequence continues at coordinate 1,354 of CAISEG010000026.1, forward strand.
GATCGGACAGCCTTTAGAGGCGCATCTCGATTGAATCAAAAAGCCCGGAGGCAGACCTCCGGGCTGAATATATTAATATTCCAACTCAAGCAGTACGTTTTTTCCCCACCAACGAAAACAAAGCCCTCCCCACGATCGCTAGAAAAACAGCCAGGGAAATCAAACCCGCGATCACCATTGCAAGGAGATGCCAGTTGGCGATGCGATCAACAAAGGTTGCCCGGGGTGCGGTCTGGATGCGTTGGGCCACGCCATGGACAAATTCTTTGCGTGGCTTGATCGGCTTGAGTACCCCTGATAGCTGGTTTTCCAGGGAAGCAAATTTCTCCTTGGAGGCATCAGCAAATTGTTTCATTTTCGTATTCATAATTCACACTCCTGAAAAATAAACGACCCATCCAACTAACTCGCCTTCGGCTGCCTGATTTATTCTTCCAGATCAGAATCCTCCAAATCATCTCGTAACGATAATAAGGTGCGATGATAAAGACTCTTTACAGCGCCTTCGCTGCGACCCATCGTCTCGCCAATCTCCGAATTCGACATGTGTTCAACAAACTTTAAAATAAGTAAGTGTTGTCGTTCCGAAGGTAGGTGCCGGATGAGCCGCAGCAGCGCATCCCGCTCCTGGTTCTGCATCATAGCGACTTCAGGCGGCTCACCCTTGTAATGGATGATCGGAGCATCAGAGAGCGGGATTTCCTGGTGCCGGCTGCGGTCACGGTGCCAGTTGGCCACCAGGTTGTGCGCGATCCGATACAACCAGGCCGAGAATGGCAGGCCACGATCGGTATAAGTATGGATATGATGCAAGGCACGGTAAAAAACACGGGCGGTCAGGTCTTCAGCATCATGGACATTGCCTGTACGGTAGTAAACGTAGTTGAAAATACGCTCTACGTATTTTTCGTACAGTATGCCAAAGGCGTCCAGGTCGCCTTGCGAAGCACGTAATAAGGTATCCTGTTCTTCAGGCTCCGGCACTCGACTCACCTTACTGGAGGGGTCTGTTCCATATAACCCCACCGGGTTTCGGAAGTTTCAGACCCAGTATATCATGTTATAATTTTCACCTCTTGGGACGTGTCCCTGATCCTGGGATAGTCCCTGCACTTTGGGAACACCTGTCCCCGTACTCTGGGGATGACAGGCTTCGACGGAAGAGGCTGGTCCCGAAATGCGAGCCGAGAGGCGCCGACCTCGTAAACTCAGCGCAAAAAATCAAGTGCCAACCGCACTTCATACGCCGCTATGCCCCTCGCTGCCTAAGCAGTAGAGAGTAAACGGTCGGTCTCTTAGCGAGGCCGCGTCCACCCGTCCCGTACTCCACCCGGTGATGGGACTGGGCGTCACAATGGTGGAGTGCCGCGCATGACGCCGCTGAATGCGTGAAAGAGGGCCTTCGGGCTCGGGCGGCTGGCTGCAGGTTAATTTTGCCGGCTGGGTGACCTGTGGCGACAAATCCAACTGGCTACGCTCGTAGATTTTCGAGGGTCGAGTCTTTCGGACGCGGGTTCGATTCCCGCCATCTCCACTAGCGCGCCATTTTAGGCGCGCTTTTCATTTCGGATGGGGTCCCCCCGCAGGCGGGAGTATTCGATTCCCGCCACCTCCACTAGCGCGCCATTTTAGGCGCGCTTTTTATTTCGGATGGGGTTCCCGCCACTGGAAGGAACTCTATTCTATTCGGAACCATGCAGAGTGGTTTCCCATAACTTTCGGATTTTCCTTGTGTGTATATCTAAGACTCCCAAACATTAGGAAGCCTCTTTTATTATTTCTACAAGATGTTAACGTTTTTCTTGCATCCATGCAGTATTCTTATCCCATCAGAAATCTTGCGCACTTTTTGTGCGCTAATTTTCATAAGGAGTATGTCATGGGAAAGATCATTGGTATTGACTTGGGAACCACCAACAGTGTTGTGGCCGTTATGGAAGGCGGTCAGCCAACCGTCATCACCACCGCAGAGGGCGGCCGTCTATGCCCGTCGGTTGTATCCTTCAACAAGAACAATGAACGTCTGGTAGGGCAGACCGCCAAGCGGCAAGCGGTCATTAATTCAGAAAACACGATCTACTCCATCAAACGCTTCATGGGCCGTCGCTACGACGAAGTGGAAACCGAGCGCAAGATGGTGCCTTATGCGGTAGTTGCCGGTCCTTCGGACGAAGCCCGCGTAAAAATTCCTGTCACTGGTCGCGAATACAGCCCGCAGGAAATTTCAGCCATGATCCTGGCCAAACTCAAAGCAGACGCGGAAGCCTACCTCGGTCAGACCGTAACCGAGGCCGTCATTACCGTCCCGGCTTATTTCAATGATAGCCAGCGCCAAGCCACCAAGGACGCCGGCAAGATCGCCGGTCTGGACGTAAAACGCATCATTAACGAACCCACCGCTTCAGCTCTGGCCTATGGCCTGGATAAGAAGAAAAACGAAACCATCCTGGTCTTTGACTTGGGCGGCGGTACTTTCGACGTATCCATTTTGGATGTGGGAGAGGGCGTTATTGAGGTCAAGTCCACCAACGGCGATACCCATCTGGGCGGCGATGACTGGGACCAGCGCGTCGTCAACTGGGCGGCGGATGAGTTCAAGAAACAGGAAGGTATTGACCTGCGTAATGACCGCCAGGCTCTCCAACGCCTGCGCGAAGCCGCTGAAAAAGCCAAGGTTGAACTATCCAGCATGATGGAGACCGAGATCAACCTGCCCTACATTACCGCCGATGCCAATGGACCAAAGCACTTGGTGCTGAAGTTAACGCGTGCCAAGTTCGAGCAAATGACTGAAGATCTGCTCAACCGCTGCCGTAACCCATTCGAGTCTGCATTGAAAGATGCCAACCTGAAAGCCTCTGATCTTAACGAAGTCGTCCTGGTCGGTGGATCCTCCCGTATGCCGATGGTGCAGGATTTGGTCCGCAAGCTGACAGACGGCAAAGAGCCAAACAAGGGTGTCAATCCTGATGAAGTAGTTGCTGTCGGTGCGGCTATCCAGGCTGGTGTGTTGGGCGGCGAAGTCAAGGATATCCTCCTGCTCGATGTGACCCCGCTTTCGTTGGGCGTGGAAACCATGGGCAGTGTGATGACCAAGATGATCGAACGCAACACCACCATCCCGGTGCGCAAGACCGAGACCTACTCTACTGCTGCCGACAGCCAGACCGCCGTTGACATTCACATCCTCCAAGGCGAACGGCCGATGGCAAGCGATAACATGTCGCTTGGCCGATTCCGCCTGGATGGCATCCCGCCTGCCCCGCGCGGCATCCCGCAGGTTGAAGTCACCTTCGATATCGACGCCAACGGCATCCTCAATGTGACCGCCAAGGATAAGGCTACCGGCAAAGAGCAGAAGATCACTGTAACCGCCTCCACCAACCTGAACAAGGATGAGATTAGTCGCAAGGTCGAAGAGGCCAAGAAGTACGAGGCTGAGGACAAGAAACGGCGTGAGATCATCGATGCCCGCAATACCGCCGACAATCTGATCTACCAGACCGAAAAAGCTCTTCGCGATCTGGGTGAGAAGGTTCCTGCTGAAGAACGCGGCAAGATCGAGGGCAAGATCAACGATCTCAAGCAGGCCGTTCAGACCGACGATTTGAGTCACATTAAAAAGGCTACTGATGAACTGCAAAATGTTTTCTACGCCCTCAGTCAGCAGATGTATGCCCAGCCAGGGCAGACTCCACCCGAGAGCGGTCCGCAGGGCTTCGGTGGCGCTCAGCCCGAGGCTGGAGAACCACAAACGCCTCCGCAGAACAATGATGGTGATGTGATTGATGGCGAAGTCCGGGATGCCTGATAAAATCCATCCACCGGGCGGCCAAATGGCCGCCCGGTTTGTTATTTCCTTCCACCATTAGATTCTCTGTAAAGCAGTATAATGCCCCCCATGCGTAAACCTATCGTAAAAATCCTGCTTGCGCTGGTACTCTTGGCTGTCCTTGCCGTGGGATTATATAACGTCCCGTTCATCCACAGCAAGTTAGCCTGGCGTCTGGACAACCTGAGGGTAAGTATCATCTATTTCTTCAACCCTCCTCAAGATGTGACATTCCACCCGGGTGGGCAGTCCATTCCGACCCCAACCTCAAATCTGCCCATTCCCTCATCTATCATCACTCAGACCATCACACCCATTCCATCCGAGCTTGCCACTTCCACCCTCACTTCTACGCCTCCCCCAAGCTCGGTCATCCTGTCTAACGTTACCTTTGTGGACCAGAATAATCGCTATAACTACTGTGGACCTGCCAACCTGGCTATGGCACTTGAATACTGGGGTTGGAAGGGGGATCCCAGCTCGCTCCTCGAACTACGCGACCAGATCGCGGCAGTCGTCAAGCCGGGCGAGAACGATCCCAGTCTGAACTTCGTCGACCGCGGCAATTCAGATGTCAATGTCATGCCTTACGAATTGATGGATTTTGTGAACGAAAAGACCACCCTCAAGGCCCTCTTCCGCTATGGGGGCGATATTGACCTGCTCAAGCGCCTGATCGCTGCCGGCTTTCCGGTCATCACCGAAAAAGGGATCTATGAGCCACTCCTCCCTGATTACTCAGTGCAATGGGGCGGTCATTATTCTTTTACTACCGGCTATGATGACAACTTGCAAGAATTCGTCTGGCAGGATTCCTATCTACCAAAACCGACCTCAATCGGCAAGGATAACAAAGCCTCCTATGCTGATTACACCATGAACTGGCGTGCCTTTAATTACATCTTCATTATCGTCTATCCAGCCGACCGGGAGCAGGAATTGTTTCAGGTGCTCGGCCCGTGGAGCGATCAGGACTGGGCTGCCCAGCATGCCCTGGATATTGCCAATCAGGAGATCCAGAACTCACAGTTGAGCGGCAACGACTTATTCTTTGCTATGTTCAATAAGGTTACCAGCCTGGTCAACCTTCAATACCCCGATTACGGTCAGGCGGGAACCGCCTATGACGAGGCGAATGCATATTACAACAACCAGCTCGTTCCGACGGGTGATAAACGCATCCCATTCCGGATCATGTGGTACCAAACCGCCCCATATTATGCATATTACTATAGCGGCCGCTACCAGGATGTTATCGATTTAGCCAATTTGAACCTTACAGAGCGGATCAAACTACCGAGGTCGCTCGAGGAAAGTTGGTTCTGGCGCGCCCGTGCAGAATATGCCCTGGGCGAGTTTGACAATGCCTACGCAGATATGCGCCAGTCCCTTTATTATCACCCTAATTTCCAGCCAGCCCTGGATATGTTCTCGCTCTGGGGTGTAAACCCTTGATCTCCAGCTACCGCCAGTATTTACACTGGTGGAATATTTTGGAACTTGACGAACATTAAATTTCTACTGGAAGATTATTTTTCTTCATTAGTTTATTCTTACACCTGTGTATTTGAAAAAGCTCCTCTAGTCGAGAGTTAGTTACCCCACCCCTATGAAACTTCTGCATTTTGCGGACGCGCATATCGATATGGCCAACTATGGCCGCCACGACCCTGAAACAGGGCTGCCATTGCGTGTGTTGGATTTCCTAAAATCCTTGGACACCATTGTCGATACAGCGATTGCCGAAAAAACGGATCTGGTCATCTTTGCCGGGGACGCCTATCGTGACCGCTCTCCGGCACCAACTTTCCAGCGCGAATGGGGAAAACGCATTATCCGCCTCTCGAAGGCAGGCATCCGCACCCTGCTTCTGGTCGGCAATCATGATCTTTCCCCCGCCTTGGGTCGTGCCAACGCCATCCAGGAATTCGAAACACTCGATATTCCGCATGTTACCGTGCTGGCGAAACCGGCTTTCCTGTCTGCCGTCGAACTCGGCTTGCCGGTACAGGTGATCGCCATCCCATGGGTCTCTCGTTCCGGGCTGGTGGCCGCCACCGATGCCGGTCCTGAGGAAGTTTTTACGAACATCGAGCAACGACTTACCGAACTCGTCAACATGTGGCTGGAAAAAGCGGACCCTGCCCTGCCTGTCATTATGACCGCCCACGCCTCCGTCCAGGGGGCTAAATTCGGCTCGGAGCGGACCGTCATGCTCGGCGCGGACCTGGTTCTACCCGGCTCGCTCGTGCGGGACCCGCGGCTCGATTACGTGGCGCTTGGTCACATCCACAAACCGCAGGATCTTAACGAGAACGCTCATCCTCCGGTCATCTATCCCGGATCTATTGAGCGCGTTGACTTCGGCGAGGCGGGTGATGACAAATTCTTCATTATTGCTGATATTACCCGAGGCAAAACCAAAGTCCAGTGGCGCAAGCTGGAGAACATTCGCCCATTCGTCGATCGGCACGTCACCCTCGAGTCTCCCGAGAATGTAATCGGGACACTCATGTCCGCCTTACCAGCTACGGGTGCTTTGGAAGGGGCCATCGTCCGCCTGACAGTAGACTACCCCCGCGAGTGGGATACTTTGATCGATGAGCCAGCCTTGCGTCGATATGCCGAAGGTGCGTTTGAGTTTCACATCGTCAAACGTCCCCGGATCGAAGCCCGCATACGTCTGCCTGCCAACCAGACCGTGAGCAGCCTTGGCCCGCTGGAATTGCTTGACCAGTTCTGGCGCACTAGCCACGCCGAAGAGGCTGAGACTGATACCCTGCAAAAAATGGCAAAAGAGATCATCGAAGAGGAGTAGAGCGGAGATCTTCCCCCCCGGGGAACCCGTTCGTAAAAATCATGCGTTGGATTTATATTTCACCTCACTTTGACGATGCCGTGCTCTCTTGCGGCGGCTTGATCTGGGAACAGGTCAAAGAAGGAATACCCGTTGAGATCTGGACGGTTTGTGCTGGAGACGCGCCTGCTGGTCCGCTTTCTCTGTTGGCATTAGCCTGTCACCGCCAATGGGGGATCAAATCTGCCGAAGAGGTGGTCGCAACACGCCGCATCGAGAATCAGGAGGCCGCCGCTTTGGTGGGAGCTGAGACCGTGAACTTCAGCATCCCCGATTGCATCTACCGGCGTTCCCCCACAGGGGAGTTGCTCTATCCTGAAGATGTATTTATCCCCATTCATACTTACGAAAAAGGCCTGGATGCAGATATCGCTGCTGCCCTGAGCTCGGAACTGCAACCTGACGACAATATCGTCAGCCCTCTTGCCGTTGGCGGTCACCTGGACCATGTACTGACGCGTCGTGCCGCTGAACTCCTGGATCTCCCGATCAGGTACTATGCTGACATTCCATATCTGATCAACCACCCTGAAATGCTGGTGCCTGCTACCAAAAAGCTGAAGGCAGCCCTTTATCCGGTCACAGAAATGGGATTGGGGTTCTGGCAAAGTGCCATTGCCGCCTACTCAACACAAATCCTGATGCTCTTCGAAACCGGAGAAAAGATGCAGGAGACAATCCGCACCTACTGGGAGAACCAGCGCGGGCTCCGGTTGTGGTGTGCAGCGTAGATCTGATTCTTAGGAA
>CAISEG010000027.1 GCA_903884265.1 uncultured Anaerolineales bacterium
CGGTGTAGAGGAAAAACCTGGTGATGAAGGAGCAGTCGCGGTTACCCCGCCGGCTGACCCAGAGCCAAGTCGAAGCATCCGCTGGGAGGATTATCGGGGCATGCTCGCCTGGGGGTTGGGGACTTTGTTTGTTCTGGGCAGTTTGTTCATCCTTTCGCCAAAAGGGTTGTCCGCTATTATCCTGTCGTTTTGGGAATCCCTGCGCGGCTGGTGGATGCTTTCGGATGTCTCGGTCTGGCGGCCTTTGCTGGCCCTGCCCGCCTATGAGATCGTGCCGCTCGGATTTGGTATTGCCGGCGCGGTGCGCGGCATTCTCAAACATGACACCGGTTCCATCCGCCTCGGGATCTGGGCGCTGGTGGCGCTGGTGCTGGCGCTCATCTACCCTGGTAAGGCGACGAGTGATCTCACCTGGGCGCTCCTGCCTCTATGGATTTTAACGGCCATTGAGCTGGGTCATCACTTCGATTTTGAAGGCTGCAACCGCTGGGAATTGGCCGGTGTGATTACGCTGGTTGTCGCTCTGCTGGTCTTTGGTTGGCTCGACCTAGCAGGTGTTACCAATATGGATCCGGGCACGCCAGAGGCGCATATGCGTCTCTATCTGCTGGGCGCGGTGGTACTCTTGATCGGCTTAAGCCTCCTGCTGGTGGGGGCGGGGTGGTCGGCAAATGTGGCTCGCCTGGGTGGGGTATGGGCCGCCGTCCTTACATTGACAGCTTTCACGCTCGCCATGAGTACCGGTGCGGCGGGTCTGCGTGAGCCTCTGACGGCCGATCTCTGGCAGTCTGAGCCGCGCACCAGTCGTGTGGATGTGCTGCTGGAAGTCGCCAACCAGATCTCGGACCTGAATGCGGGCTATGCCGGACAACTGCCACTGACCGTCCTCGGTGTGGACTCCCCGGCTTTGCAATGGTTGTTCCGTGACTGGCAGGTTCAAAATGTGAGCGCGCTTGCTCCGGATGCGAAACCTGAATTGATCATCTCTTCCATTGACCAGTTAAACCTGGTGGCGGATTATCGTGGCGAGGCGCTCCCGCTAAGCGAAGTCGCCGACTGGAGCCATGTCACCTCTTCCGGCTGGTTGAAATGGTTCGTCTATCGCCAGATGCCCCTCCTGCGCCAGGATATTATCCTATGGGTGCGCTCTGACCTGATGCTCGATAGCCAGGGCCTTCCCACCACCCCTTAATGATATTAACCTGATGCCTATTCCCAACATTATCGCCATAGATGGCCCAGCAGCCTCGGGCAAGTCCACCCTGGGTCGGCGGTTGGCCGATTCCCTCGGGTACCTGTTCTTCGATACCGGTGTCATGTATCGCGCCGTCACTTGGGGTGCCCTCTTGCGCGGCTTGCAGATCGGTGATGAGATCGTGGTCACGTATCTAGCCGAGACTGCCCAGATCGACGTTCGCCCTCCATCGAAAGACGATGGCCGCGCTTGCGACGTTCTTCTCGATGGCGTGGATATCACCTGGGAGACCCGCCGAACCGACGTGGAAGCCAGCGTTTCACCCGTTTCAGCCTACAGCGGGGTGCGCCAGGCCCTGGCTTCCCAGCAGCGGCGCATCGGTTTGCGCGGGCGGGTCGTTATGGTGGGACGCGATATCGGCACCGTCGTCCTGCCCGAAGCTGGTCTGAAGATCTATCTGGATGCCTCTGCGGAGGAACGCGCCCGCAGACGGTATGAAGAGATCCTCCAGCGCGGCGGCCAGGCCGATTACGCCAAAATTTTGGCCGGAGTTCGCAACCGAGACGAGATCGACTCCACCCGGGCTTTCTCCCCTTTGCGCGCCGCTGAAGATGCTATCATCCTCGACTCTGACAAATTGAATGCAGACGAAGTGTTTGCCAAAGTGGAGGCATTATGCCGGTAACAGAATATCACTTGGCCTGGTGGAGGCGTTGGCTGGCCCGCCCGTTCCTGCGGGTGGCTTTGCGCATTCTGTTCCACATCCTTGGACCAGTGAAGATCACTGGCAGGGAAAATGTCCCCTTCGGCAAACCTTATATCCTGGCTATCAACCATGTCTCGGTTTTCGACCCGCCCTTCACCGGGGTGTTCTGGCCGGAGCAGGTGGAGGCCATGGGTGCTGCGGAAGTCTGGGGTAAGCCTGGGCAGAACATCCTTGCCCGTCTTTGGGGAGGCATCCAGGTCCATCGCGGCGAATATGACCGGGCGATGTTTGAAACGGTCCTGGCGGTTCTGCGAACTGGATACCCGCTGTTGATCGCCCCCGAAGGTGGACGTTCTCATACCCCGGGCTTGCGGGTAGCCAAACCGGGAATTGCCTATCTCGCCGAACAGTCCGGCCTACCTGTCATCCCGGTGGCTATCGTTGGCACCACCGATGATTTCTGGCATAAGGCCACAAAAGGCAAACGACCGCAGTTGGAAATGCGCATCGGGAAGCCCATCCTTCTACCTGCAGTGGAAGGCAAGGGAGAGGCGCGCCGCCTCTCCCGCCAGCAGAATGCCGATCTGGTAATGCGTGTCATCGCCGGAATGCTGCCCGAGGAATATCGCGGTGTCTACGCCGCTAATGCCATCCTCCCCGAAACCCGTTAGCAAAATTTGGCGCCCGGGTCTGACCCACCTGCCTGTTCTGACCCCTGGCCGACGTCTCTTCCGGCGTATTCTTAAACTCCTTTGCCGGGTTGTCGTCTTCGCCTGTACTCGGATGACGATCACTGGGTTGGAAAATTATCCCCGCTACACACCGGCGCTGGTCGTCATCAATCACTTGGGCGACCCGGATGCGGTTCTGCTGCTGGCTGCTTTGCCGGATTTCCCCGAAATGATCGGAAAGATCGAATTGCGTGACATTCCCGTGCTCCGGCTTTTGGCGGGGTTGATCGGCGTTATTTGGGTGCACCGCGGCCAGCCGGACCGGGGCGCGATATCCGCCGTGCTGGAGGCTTTCCGCCATGGACGGAAGACCATCATCGCCCCAGAGGGGCGCGAATCCGTTAGCGGCGCGCTGGAGGTGGGTGCAGACGGGGCCGCGTTCTTGGCGCTTAAGTCCGGGGTCCTGGTTGTTCCGGTGACGATGACCGGCAGCGAGTTCCGGCGTATCGAGAACAACCTGAAAAAGATGCGCCGCACTCCGGTCACGATCAGGGTCGGACAACCGTTTGTATTATCGTTAAATGGGCGCCGTCAGGATACATTGCAGGAAGGGACGCGCATCATCATGGAGTCGCTGGCCCGCCAGCTCCCGCCCGAATACCGCGGCGTTTATGCGTAAGTGGAAGAATAATCTGGCTTAATAAGCCTTATCTCTATTGCTTTTCCAAAGAGGATATTGAAAAAAACAGATATTTGTTAGTATAGCTCCCAAATCCCTGTTTATTTAGGCTCCCTTCTTAGGATGATATAACAATTTTATTCCTCCTCATGTAACATTTTTTTAGCTTATTATAGGTTTGATAATGAAGAAGCCCTCGAGGAAAAAAAGAGCAACTTGGTATGGGTTGTTTGTTCCTCCGGTTCAATAATATCCTCCCCATAGGTTGTAAATCCATGAGTTCATCATGAGCCAAAACCGAAATGTCCCCAGAATATGAAGGGCGATATTTTCTAACCGATTTCCCTTTGACCGAATCACCCCCCTCGGTTATAATTGCGACCCGTCCCTGTTCCATGCTGGAACCGGGATGACCATGTCTCGTGCAAGCACGGAGACAATCTCAAAAACCCCAGCGGAAAAACCGCTGTTTGGTGTTTTAATATATTAATTCGGAGTTAGTAGATGCCTAAGCGTACTTATCAACCCAAAATCCGGCGGCGCGTGCGTGTACATGGCTTCCGCCAGCGCATGTCCAGTGCAGATGGCCGCCAAGTGCTCAAGCGGCGGCGTTTGAAAGGTCGTATCCGCCTGACCGTCCGCAGCAATTCGCACGTCAAGCACGTCCGCTGGTAGGATTTCGGCAGCGCCGCGCTTTGTTTGCGCGGACGAAGGGGAGACGCAGGTGAAACGCTGTTTTCGCCTGACCAGGTCAACCGATATCAAGAGGGTGCGGCGTTCAGGCAAGTCGTATGCCCATCCGCTTGTGGTTTTATATGTGGTCAAATCGGATCTGCCTGCAACGCATGTTGGGGTGAGTGCCGGGTTGGCAGTTGGGAATGCGGTCAAACGCAACCGGGCCAAGCGTATGTTGCGGGCAGCGATGAATGATCTAATCCCGCTGACAGATCCCGGATCCGACCTGCTGCTAATCGCCCGTGCTCCGCTCGCTGCTGCGAATATCGACCAGGTCCGTGAAGCTCTGTCCGTTTTACTGAAACGTGCCGGTCTCCTTTCCAAAGCCTATGGCGTTTGAGTATTTACCTCACGATTATTCCCATGAACCACACCTGCGCGACCTGCCCCGCACGGTATGCTATTGGCCGCGCCTGGTTTTGCTGGGACTCATCCGTCTGTACCAGGCGAGTTTTGCCAAAACCCTTCCGCCCGATACTTGCCGCTTCTACCCGTCCTGCTCGCATTTCGGTTACCAAGCGGTTTATAAGTATGGAGTGATGAAGGGCGGGGTCAAGGCCATTTGGCGCGTCTTGCGCTGCAACCCATTCAATCCCGGGGGCTATGACCCCGTTCATTAGGAGAGACAAGACTCCATGAAGACAAAATACCTGCTTTTAATTGGTTTGGCGCTGGCCATGGCTGTGGTTCTGGGGGGCTGCGCCACCGGTCTGTCAGCCTCTTCCTGGCCGGGCGTGACTGCTGATGCCACCAATGCCTATATTGCCGGCGGTCCTTATGTTTACGCCGTCAACCTGCAGACTGGCGTGGAGGTTTGGCGTTACCCTGCCAAGGCGGCCACTGCCACGCCTTACTATGCCACACCAGTCTTAACCCCCGACGGGCAGTTGATCGTTGGCAGTTTCGATCATAAACTCTACAGCCTCAACCCACAAAGCGGTGCCCAGAACTGGGTCTTTGATCAAGCCAGGGATCGGTGGATCGGCGGCGTGCTGGTTACCAGCGAGGGGATCTATGCAACCAATGCTGATTACAACCTGTATGCCCTCACCTTCACCGGCACTCTTAAGTGGGTCTCGCCTTTCCAGGCAGACCAGGCGATTTGGGGAAGCCCGGTTTCGGACGGTACCAACATCTACTTTGGTACCCTCGGGCGGAAGGTTTATGCCGTGAATGCCCAGACCGGCAAGCAGGTATGGGTGAAGGCCGTGGACGGAGCCATCCTCGGTTCACCGGTACTGGGACCGAATAATTCCCTTTATGTAGGTACTTATGGCGATGTGCTGGTGTCGTTGAACACGAGCAACGGTTCGATCGTCAAACAGGAAACCGCTTCATCCTGGATCTGGTCTGGCCCGGTGCAGGATGGCACCAATATTTACGTGGGTGATGGCAATGGAATGCTTTATGCTTTCCCGATGACCGATGCTGGACAGCCTTGGACCCAGCAGTTGGGCGGAGCCATTGTAGGCTCTCCTCTGGTAAGCGGCAAAACCATAATTATCGGAACTGAATTGGGAAACATATACTTCATCGACAATACCGGCCAGAACCTGCGGCCTATATCGATCACCGGGAAAATATACGCCTCTCCTGTTGCTGCTGGGACCCTGATTCTGGTTGCGCCGACCAGCGGAGATAACACTCTCGTGGCCCTCGATCTTAACGGGGTCACCAAGTGGTCATTCAAAGCTAAATAAGGAATTTGAACCATGTGGGAAACCATCATTGTCAACCCTTTTTCTACAGCATTGCTGCTGATCTATAAATTGATCGGCGGGAACTTTGGGATTGCGATTATCCTGTTCACCATCCTGATCCGCCTGATCACCCATCCCCTGATGGCATCGCAGATCAAATCCAGCACCAAGATGACGGAGTTCCAGCAGTCAAAGCAATGGCAAGATATTCAAAAAAAGTATAAGGGGGATAAGGAGAAGCTGGCTCAGGAGCAGATGAACCTGTACAAGGAACTTGGCATCAGCCCATTTGCCTCCTGTTTGCCATCGATCATCCAGATTCCGCTCATCTTTGGCCTTTATCAGAGCATCATGCGAGCCCTGGCCTCCACTCCCGGCCAGTTGCTCATCTTCACCCGGGCGGTATCTCCTCTCTTGAATTTTTTCCATATCAACTCCGCCGATCTGGTACCTCTCAACAGTAAATTCCTTTGGATGAATCTGGGTCAGCCGGAGCGTGTCTACATGTTCGGGGTTGGCATTCCATTACTGGCCCTTATTGTTGCCGTCACCACCTATGTCCAGTCCAAGGTGACCATGCCAGCTTCTCCGAATCCGAATGATCAAGGCGCCATGATGAATAAGATGATGGCGCTCTACATGCCACTCCTGCTGGGTTATTTTGCCCTCACCTTTGCATCCGGTCTGTCCGTCTACTTCATCACGGGTAACTTGATCGGTATTGCGCAATACGCCTTACTGGGTAAAGTCAACTGGCGTGCTCTAATTCCAGGTTATAAACCTAATACAACGGCGAGGAACAAATGAACGAACGCACTACTCTTGAAAAAATCGCTCCAACAGTTGAAGAAGCCGTCACTGAAGGTTTGACCGAACTTGGCCTGACCGCTGAGGCTGTGGATGTGGAAGTTTTGGATAACGGCAGCCGCGGGCTTTTTGGAGTCGGCAGCCGCCAGGCACGCGTCCGTCTGACGGTTAAAATCGTCCCTTCCGGATCTGAAACTGGTTCCGAAAAACATGGTGCGGCCCAGACGAAAGCCACCTCTCCTGCAAAAGAAGCTGTGACAGCGGAAATCTCGGAGGAGGCTTTTAACGTACTGGACGACAATCTCTTGTTTATCTCGCGTCAGACCGTGGCTGAATTACTGGAAAAGATGAAAATTCCCGCGAAAATCGAAGTCCGCTTCGGCGACCTCGACGAGGAAGGCCAACGGCCTGTCTTGGTGGACATTCAGGGCGATGACCTGGGTGTGCTGATTGGCCGTCGGGCTGAGATCCTGAATGCCCTGCAATATGTGGTCAATTTGATCGTCAGCAAGCAGGTGGAACACTGGGTGCAGGTAAATATAGATGTCCAGGGTTACCGGGCGCGCCACGAACGCCAGTTGCGCCAGATGGCGCAGCGCATGGCTGAACAGGCTATTAAGGCTGGCCGTCGACAGGTCCTTGAACCGATGTCGGCCAGTGACCGACGCATTATTCATCTTGAACTGCGCGACCACCCGGGTGTGACCACTCAATCTGTGGGAGAAGATCCAACCCGTAAAGTGACGATCGTACCAAAAGAGTAATTACAGATTTTAAAATTAGGAATCATGTAACCTTTGCCCCTTTCTCTGAACGAGAGGGGCAATTCATTTATGGTTTGACTTCTTCCGTGATAAATCTTTGAACATGCTGTTTTCGAATAGTTCGCATTTCATTGAATTTGGTTCTAATATTAAGGTAGAAGCATGAAGAACCAGCAGAGGGTATTCCATCGCATGATATAATCTTAAGCGTCGGTTTTGCACAAAAGCCTTCAGGAAACGGTCAAAAGGAAATGCCAGAGGTTAACGGGAAGGATACTTTTGAGGATCGTTTGAATATCGTCCTTGATGAGCTTTCGCTAGGAATTCGGTGGGAACGCCCCAGTCTCATTGTGGCGGTCTATTATTCAGAACACATCAAGAACATGGTTCAAGCCCGCCTTAACAAGTCTCTGGGAAAATTAAAACAGACTGTTCTATATTATTCTGTCGATAAATTACATTATGATATACCGCTGGAATTGTTAAATCACCCCAACCATAATAAAGCCGTTATTTTTGTGAGTGGTTTGCGCTGGGGAGGCGGGCGAGGATATTCCAATGCTTTTCGCGCCTTGAACATGCATCGGGAATACCTAGTTGAAGGGAATATCAAAGCCATATTCTGGCTGACTAAAAAGGAAGCAAAACAATTGGCTCGGTTTTCACCTGATTTCTGGGCCTTCCGTCATAAAGTCGTTGAATTTTTCGATCTGCCTTCAAAGAATAATGGACTTCATGAATCATCCAAAAGTTCATTTCACCATTTGTACACAAAGAATGCAAATGATTTTAGGTCATGGATTAGAACCGGTGAGACGTTTTATGCTCTGGGTTGTATGGATGATGCCATCCTGAATTTTCGAAAAGCTCTTCATAAGTATCCAGATGAGACTGCAATCTATTTGCAAATCGCGGAAATCTATTTTTCCATGGGCCAGCTTCCAGCTGGGGACCGTAATCTAATAAAGGCCAAAAAAGGTAAGACCGATAAGATTGATTATTTGAGGGAGTTGGATCGCGTGAAAGAGATTGCAGGCTCAATTCAACTTGCTGGCGGCGGATTCTTGGAGGAATCTTCTTGATTTTAAAATGATGCAAGTCGTTGTGGAAGCTGTAATCTCTCTTACTGCGGTCATAGTTGGCGGATTGCTTATTTCCTTTCGCCGTCAAAGGGGAATTGGCTATGCCAGCACCATTGCTTTTGCAATTTGCCTCGGCTTGGATGCAATTTCCTTGTTCGCCATCTCCCAAGTTAATAATCAACAATTTACCTTCGCATTGAAGATCATAACAAACCTTGTAATTGGTTATTCACCTGCGTTTGTTTTTATCTATATTTTAGGTTACATCATCCAAAGTCAACGTTTATCTTATCGAATACTACTTGTTTTGGTATTTATCCCTGCTTTTTTACTGGTCTTGTTTACCGTGCAGTCGGTCCCGGGCTTCCTGTTTTCAGGATTGGAATCCCAGAATATCATAGTGATGTCCTCATTGGATTTATGGGGATGGTTGATGTTGGTTTATTCCATCGGTATCCTGGTTGCATCTATAATCCTGACCATTACTACCTCCAGCAATGTACTTAAGCCACTCAAGGCAGGGCCGCAAATCGCCCTGAACAGCGCAATTCTTGCCAGCATTGTCCTGGATAGTGTAAGTTTCACCAAACTCGGGCCGCTGACCATTGATCATTATCTGATCCTGGTAGGTCTTATCTTGATTGGGGGAGCGCTTCTTTATTCCAATCTTAGAATCCCCCAAACGAACTTGATCACTAGGGATGAATTGTTTGATAGCATTAACGATGGCATCATTATCTTAAATAATGAAGATGTAATCTTAGACTTGAATCATGCCGCGGAGCTATTGATCGGCATTCCAACCCATCTGGCGTATGGGAATTCTGTCGAACAAATATTGACAAATTGGAATAGTATCTCGGGGCCCAATAATGCCAAGGAAACAGAGTTCAGAGGAAGTATAAATTTAAACAATCAATGGCGCCATATCAGTGTCAGAATTAATAAATTGGATGGTGATAGGGGAAAAGTTATATTCCTGAGGGACATAACCGATCGAAAAGATACAACTGAATTTCGCCAACGCGCCCGGGAAGAAATGTTCAACCTCCTCAGGTCATTTTTCACGTCAGCAAATACTTCTCAAAGCTCCAATGATTTCTTTAGAGATGTGCTTTTCCAAATTGCATATACTTTCCATGCAGAAAGCGGAGCCATTTGTTTGGTTGATTCCCTTCCAAATTCCAAGAAGTATAAATTCTCCATTATGGCAAAACATGGTGAACTGATGGAGGATAAAACTGCTTTACCAAATCTGCAGGAAGCATTGGTTGCATCCAAGTGGATCCTGGGGAATAAAGAACCTCTACTTATTTCTGATGCATCTCAGAACCCGCAGTTTGCTAAAGTGTCCCAACAATTAGGGGATAACGCGGTTACCGTTTTCCCTATGGTATATAACCAACAACTAATGGGTGTGCTGATTCTTGCGCGAACAGAAGCAACCGGGTTCATCGCAGATGAGATTGTCCGTTTGGGCGTTGTCACTGAAGAGCTGGCATCCTTTATATATTCCGATCGTAAGAGAAAATCCGATATTGCTCTGGCTGAGCGTCACCGCCTTGCCCAGGACCTGCACGATTCAATCACCCAGAAGTTATACGGTCTGGTAACATTGACAGAAGCTGTCAAGTTGGGATTAGAATCAGGAGCACCATTAAACGAAAACAACATGGTGGAAAGAATTAGTGAAAATGCCCGTCAAGCTCTCAGAGAAATGCGCTTATTTCTTTTCGAGCTTGAACCAGTGGATATAGATAGAGATGGTTTGGTATCAACGATCCAACAACGTTTAGCTTCGGTAGAAGGTCGCTCTGGGATCCAGGCCCGGATGGTAACAGAAGGAGAGATTTTATTATCAACCGATAAGGAAACAGAAGTCTACTATATCGTGGAAGAAGCCCTAAACAACATTCTCAAACACGCTAATGCAAAATCAGTGCTAGTGAAAATGAAGCCTCGGAAGGAATCAATATTTCTTGAGATCGTTGATGATGGAGTTGGTTTTGAACCTGATAATGTCAAGATTGGCGGTAAAGGTTTAAGAAATATAAAAGAGCGAGCTAAACGAATTAAAGGCAAACTCAAAATAGTTTCTTCTCCTAAGCAAGGGACTAAAATCACCTTGGTGATTCCACAATAATCGATACAAGGAAGGACATCCATGAAAAAAATCCGTGTTCTTATCGTCGAAGATCAGGCAGTTGTAAGAGAAGGCTTGGCAGCCATTTTTTCCTACCAGTCCGATATCGAAGTCGTCGGACAGGCAAAAGATGGGATTGAAGCTGTCGAAATGTTGAACGAAACCAAGCCAGATGTTATCCTGCTTGACCTTGTTATGCCGAGACAGGATGGCCTAACAACAATTCCAATCCTAAAAGAGAAGCGACCGGAAGCGCATATCCTGGTGCTGACGAGTTTTGCTGATAATGATCGCGTTTACCAGGCGATCAAATCTGGCGCGCAAGGGTATATGTTGAAAGACGCCACGCACACTCAATTATTACAGGGGATCCGCGATGTTGCCCAGGGTCAGGCAACTTTGTATCCTTCGATTGCCATGCGTGTAATTCGAGAGTTGAATGACCCTACGGATCTAACGTTGACGACCGAACCTCTAACCCCACGTGAACTCGAGACATTGCGCCTGATATCGAGTGGTCTGAGCAATCAGGAAATCGGCCAAAAACTATTTGTGCAAGAATCCACGGTCGCAAAATATGTCAGCAATATTCTTGATAAGCTCCATTTAGCCAACCGGACCCAGGCTGCCCTGTATGCTGTCCGTAAAGGGATAACCGAGTAGAAAGAACCTCTGGCAATTCTCATATAAGAGCCCCGCATAACCATGCGGGGCTCTTATGTTTTTAAGAATGGAACTCCCTCATAGTTTCCACAAGCGAACGATCCGTTTTCCCACGGGGGAGGAGTATCGCAAAAACATGATGATTCCATGTAACAATTACTTCCCAATTCTTACTCTTATATAGTCCAGAGAAATAACGGGTTTCTGCGGTTCCAAATTTATAAGGAAAGCGAGAAAATAAGCTTGTTCCATTAGAAAACCTGCTCCTTAATAAAGACCGCCAACCAGCTACCATACCAACCTCGGCGGAATGAATTTTGACAAGAGAAACTTTTTGGGACAAAAAGGAAAATGATGCTCTTCGGAAATTACACCCTACGGCTAAGTGGAAAAAACCAACTCGCCCTGCCATCGAATTATCGAGAGGCGATCAGCAATACCGCCTATATCACTCAAGGGTTTGATCGGAACCTTTTCCTTTTGTCTAAACAGGCCTTTAATGCCATTTATTCACATGTAAAAGCGACCAGCATTTCTGACCCCTTGGCCCGCCTTCTGAGCAGATTATTCCTGGGAAGCGCCGTAGAGGTAGCAATTGAAGACTCTGGGCAGATCGAACTTCCATCAAGCTTATGTGAGTATGCCGGGTTGGGCGAGGAAATCATTATCGTCGGGCAAGGCGAGTATTTAGAAATTTGGTCCCCGACCCTTTGGCAAAAACAAATGGACAGCCTGAATGATTTTGAAACGAATACCCATCGTTTTGAAAAATTCCATGTTTCTCTTACTTGATCTCCTTCATAGTAAACTGAAATTCACCAGTAAAGAAATCCTGGAGAGCTGATATGACAATTCTTGGCATTGATATTTCAAAATGGGATGGCAATTGGGATGCTGCCAAAGCAAAACAGGCAGGCGCAACATTTGCTTTCATAAAAGCATCCCAAGCCACTTTTACTGATCCGGAATTCCGAGCGAACTGGCAGAAGGCCAAAGACGCTGGATTACTACGGGGAGCATACCATTATCTGGATTACACCAAGCCCGGCATTGACCAGGCGAATTACTTTGCTGATCTTTTGAAAGATGATCCAGGGGAACTTCCTCCGGTAATTGATTATGAACTACGACGGACGGATAATAATCCGTCGGCTGCGATTGGATTTCTGCGCGATTGCTTGGACCAATTAACCAAGCGATCGGAGTTATTTGCAGATGCCACGATCAAACGACCTATATTGTACACTGGGCCTGGTTTTTGGGTCGAATATGGCGACCAGACCAAACGAGATTATTGGATTCAATTTCCCCTTTGGAATGCCCATTGGATAACATCCAGCGCCCCCATTATTCCACCTCCATGGACCACCTGGCAATTCTGGCAGTTTACATCAAAGGGCCCGGGTGAAGCGTTTGGTTCTGAGAGCTTGACGATGGATATGAACCGGTTTAACGGAACGCTGAATGAGCTGATGGAATTTGCCGGGACCAGGATTCCGGTCGTAAACGTTAATGAGTTGTATGGGTCGTTAGAAGAAAAAGTTACCAACCTAGAAGGAATGGTTGCCTCAATAAATCAGACCGGAAATGCTTCGGCATCCAGTATATCCAGCCGTGTTGACGACCTGGAAGGGCAAATTTCGAATCTTAGCGGTTCGATAACTACGCTATCCACTTCTTTCACTCAGCAACTTGCCGCAGTTGAGCAGAAAATTGGTGATCTTGCATCTTCCATCTCGAACCCACCTGCACCGGCTGATCCTCCTTCGGAATCACCTGCCCAAATCAGTACACTTCCAGACCCTTCTTTACAAGCTAGTACCCCTTCAGACGTGCCAGTACTGGACAGTACCCTTCCAGATACGCATGTTCCAACCAATTCGACTTCTGCAAGTGATATTTACGCAATTTGCATCACCAGTGCTCTAAATGTACGCAAAGGTCCTGGCGCATCATATCCAATGGTGGCGGGATTGCGATACGGGCAACGTGTGAAGGTCATTCAACGCCAGGATGGTTGGGCACAATTCGAGAATCCTGCTGGATGGAGTAGTGAGGCGTATCTTTCAATTGAACAATCCACAAGTCCTGATCCGATAGAAAGCCTCCCAGCGATAAATTCTCCTGAAAGCTATGGGATTTGTAATACAAGCGGGCTGAATGTGCGTGGCGGGCCTGGTGTCACATATCCAATTGCTGGAGGCCTGACGTATGGTCAACGGATCAAAATTCTCAGCCATCAAAACGGGTGGGCGCGAGTCGAGACTCCGTCCGGTTGGTGCAATGAGAGCTATTTAAGCTTCGCATAAGATCTTCCATCTACAACTCTTTTTAGCGGCGTTTTGTCCACCTACTGCTTCATACTCTATAATAAAAGCCGAGAATTGCAATGACCAACTACGAATATATAAAAGCAAAAGATTTCGATCGGGCTTGGTTAAATTTCGAACTAGACCTTCCCCTGGCACCTGGGAAAAATGGCCAACCTAATCCATTTTATATCTCCCGGCCGGGTAATCCAATTCATGAACTGACTGATGCGATCCTGGCACCATTCTTCCGGCCGCCGAAATTCTTTTTTTCCGGTCATCGCGGTTGTGGAAAGAGTACAGAACTCCTGCATATCCTGTCACATCCTGAGATTCAGAAGAAATTTTGGCCGATCAACTTTAGTATTCGGGATGAGACAGACATAGTTGACCTCGATTTCCACGATGTTCTACTGGCTATTGGTAGCCAAATGTACAGGAATTACAGAAAAAATGGTGGCGAGATTCCAGAACAGTTATTGAAACAATTAAATAGTTGGAAAGGAAAGGTTGAACAGGAAGTTAAAACTGTCTTATCGGGTCAGTCTTCTTATGAGTACAGTGGATCTTTGGATGCTTTTTTCTTAAATGCCGGCATGAAAATGAAACTGGAGCCTAAAACACGCATTGAATTACGGCAGGTTTTTGAAAAAGATATAACCGGTTTGATAGACGTCATAAACATGATTGCCGCAGCAATTTATGCAAAAGAGAAGCGAATTCCGCTATTACTGATTGATGATATGGATAAACCCGATCTCAATAAAGCTACAGCCATATTTCATGATCGGCGTGAAATTATGATGCAGCCAAATTGTGCCATCGTTTACACAGTTTCGAGTGCTTTATTTTACAGCAAAGAATTTGATGCCATTCGAGACCAGGCGATTTTTTTGCCTAACATTAATTTGCATCCTTACAGAGAACCCGAAAGGCATATTATCGAAGGTTATGATGCCATGCGACGCTTCGCTTATGTGAGGATGGATCAATCCCTGATCGACGGACAAGCGTTAGAAGACGCAATTACATATAGCGGTGGGGTATTCCGGGAAATGGCAAGAATTATGCGTTCCGCCATTGGTTGTGCCAGGCGGCGTAAAGCCACGAGGATAATTGTAGATGATATTGAATGGGCTGCAACTGAAATCCGTAACGAATACCGGCGCATTTTAGATAAAAACGATTTAGCCTACCTAAGAAAAATTTCTGAGCATAATCGTCTTGAATACAACGATCGCTTGAGGCCTCTCCTGCAATTACTTGCCATCCTTGAATATCGCGATAGCGAAAACTGGTGCGATATACATCCTGTTCTAAAGAGACTAATAAATGAGCAATGATTCTCTTCATTTGGAACAAGATTCAAGTCTCTCGTTCCAAGACCGAATAGATATTCTTTTTCACGAGATTGAATTGGCAGTGAAGTGGGATCGGCCATCCATCTTATTCGCTATTTACAAATCCGATTTCGTTCGCGACGAAGTAAATCAGCTTCTAAATGAAGAATTATTAAAAATAGGCCAGAAAACACATCCCATAAAAACAAATGATATCGATCAATTTGATTTCCTTTCACAGATATCTCAAATACCAGATTTGTCGCAAACCGTTTTGCTTATTGATGGGTTTAATTGGGAGTGTGGGCCTGAAGGCGTGCGCATCTTTACAGAGTTTAATAAGAATCGGGAATACTTCATTGACAATAACATCCGCGCAATATTTTGGTTATATGAAAATGAGGTATCAGATTTTGCAGCGAATGCAACCGAGTGCTGGATCCTTCGACATCGTGTGGTCGAATTTGTGGATGTTTCTCAACATGCCCAAGGTTTAGTTCAATCAATAGAACCGCTTGGGCAAAGTGCGAACAATTTTCCTGCAGATGAATATTTGTCGAAAGGCCCTTCTGATGCGATATTGAATTTACCGGATAGCGAAAAAGAGAATGCATCCCACGCAAATGCGTTACTGCGCCTGGGAATCCTTTTTTGGAGGAAGGGGAATCATCAACGAGCTCTTAAGTACTTACAAGCTTCTACGAAAATTTCCAATTTGCTCGCCAACCACTCTCTTCAGACCCAATGTCAAAACGCACTTGCCCTGGTTCAAACCGAGCAAGGAAATATCGATGATATTGTATCTGCCTACCAGCAAGCTATTTCCCTCTCACCAGAATCTGATTTCCTCTGGAACAATCTGGGACAAGTCCTTGCGAAAAACGAGAGGAATGAAGATGCAATCAATGCCTTTAAGAAAGCTCTATTATGCTCCCCTCAAGACTTTCTGAGTTGGGAAGGTCTTGGTCATACTTATAATAAGCTTGGAGTCTATCAGAACGCCATCTCTGCATTTGAAAAAGCCCTTGAACTTGCCCCATCCTACGCATTTTCCTGGGCAGGGATTGGAAAAGCATACTTGGAATCTGGTCAGTTGGAAAATGCGAAGAGTGCCCTTTGCAAGGCTGTTGAATTGAACGCCCAAATCATTGATGCCTGGATAAATCTGGGCAAGTGTTTTATTCAACAAAAACGTGATCTCGAAGGTATTGCCGTATACCATCGGGCGATTGAATTCAATCCCCAGAATGCTGAAATATGGGATGAGTTGGGAAAGCTTCACCTGCAAAGGCAAAACTACACTGAAAGCATTTCAGCATTTCAAAAAGTGATTTCTCTAAACCCCCAAAGAGGCGAAGCATATATTGCAATGGCGCATGCTCTATTTCAAATAGGCGATTATGAAACCTCTGCCTCGATCTATGAAAACAGTATTCCACTTTTTGACGATAACGAAATCCGCTCGGCGCTTTGGAATCGTTTGGGTGATACCTTCTTGCAAATGAAAGATTATGAAAATGCCATATCAGCCTACAAACAATCGGATCAACTTCTCAAGGAACTCAAGAAACCTGATGACAAAAACGCTGAATTGATCCATGATACGGATCCCACCAACGATCATGAAATGGAACAAGATATTCCCGGAAAAGAAAGAGGTGAAAACATGATAGAGGCCAACCAGATATTAGAATTTAAAACCGCGGCCGAGTGGAATGAGCACGGAAATACTCACCTAAGAGCAGGTGCATACAACGATGCCATCGTTGCCTATACTAAAGCAATTGAGTTAGCCCCCAATGCATGTTGGCCCTATATCCAGAACCTAGCTTATGTACATTACCAGAAAGGCAAGGCAAAGGGCAAACTTACTGCTGGGAAAATTGAGGACCCCGATATTTGGGAGGGAGAGGACGAGTCGGATTTGGTTTCCGTCTTTGGCTGTGAGGCCATTACAAATCCAGATCAGAGTAATGCCATTGAAGAACCGCGATCGGAAGAACTTCACAAGAATTCGTCTATCGGCCAATTTCCAGTCAGTCAAGATATCGGAATGGTGAACCCGAGCATTCCTGATCCTGTTGGAAGCTGCCCGAATCGGAAAAAGGAAACCGTTTTAGAGCCGGAGGGAAAACTGTCCAAGTCAATCATAGGTGACGTCAATCCAAAAAAAGATGCTCCAGAAATGGCTGCGATCGGAATGAAGGTTTCATCCGCGAATTCTAAAACAACTATCCCCGTTGAAAATACCCCTCAAAACTCCATCGACTGGAACGAGTTGGGAAATTCGTACACCAGTTCCAAAAAATTCGACGAGGCAATGGCAGCTTATAAAAAGTCAATCGAGATGAATCCTAAATTTGGTCAGCCGTATAGCAATATGGGTTTTATTTGCTATCGCTTAAAAAAGTATGAATTTGCAGTTCTACTTTACAAGAAAAGCATAGATCTCCTGGACACCCAGGAAGACAAAGCCATTTCCTGGAACAGGCTGGGTGATACTTATAGACGTTTAGGAGACTATGGGAATGCATTGGCTGCATATCAAAAATCAAGTGAAATGGCACCCGCAGTGAGTCCTGTAATGGCTCGTGCAAGGGCAACTTTGTTGGAGAATAGTGTTGCAGGTTAGATTTGAGGCCAAAATGAGCGATACACTACTCTGGAATGAAATAGGTAACATATATCTGAAAATCGGATCCCCTGAGGATGCGATTGCTGCTTATGCAAAAGCAATTGAAATGGATCCTGATTCTGGATGGCCTTATTGCAATCTTGGCCATGCATATTTTCTGACAGGAGAATTTGGGCAAGCGCTTTTCCTGTTCCGAAAAAGCATTCAATTAATGGATACACCTGAGAACCAGTCAGTCGTCTGGAATAAAATCGGCGACGCGTATCGTGCATTGAAAGATGTTGATAATGCGATCCTGGCATATAAGAAGGCCGATGATTTGGATATGGGAACATCGTCGTCGGATAAGAATGGAAAAAGTAAACCTGACAACCTGACCAACCTCCGCGAAATGCTCAAGACGGAAAAGATTGGTCCAATTACAAACAGTTCTTCAACAGTGCCTTCAAAGAAGGTAGCCTTCAACGATCCATCATCTGAAAAACAGACACTTGTTGATGGATTACAACCTGATAATATCGATAAAATTTATGGGGAAAACCCTCTACCATCGGATGAAACCGAAACGAAATCCCCGGTTTCAACGAACCGAACCGAGATCGAAGATCAGGACATTCGACCACTGGTTGAAAACCCCCTAGGCGGATCTCGCTTTGTCAGGAACGCGGATAAGGCTCCTCTTCCCAATGAAAAATCTATCATTGTCATTCCTAATTTGAATGAAACGGTTGAAGACCTTCCTAACGAAAGACCATCCCTCACCGAACCTGAGCAAATTAGTAATTCTGATCCAGCCCTTAAGCAAAATGAAAACCTGGACGGAAAGGCAAAAGGCGGTCCCAATACCTACCCAGGGATAGATGATTTGGAAGAAACCCTTGCCAAGGTCAATATTTATGAAAATATTACCCGGGTAAATCCGACCAGTGACCGGGCCTGGGATACGTTAGGTAAATTATATAAGTCATTGGGCAGGTACAAAGATGCCATCTGTGCATACCAGAAGGCTATTGATATCGCTCCCGAGAGAGAAGTTTATTATTACTATTTGGGGTTACTCTACTCGGTTGAACAACAACACGATGACGCAGTCCGAGCCTTCCTATTTGTTCTCAGTAAGAACCCGGATTATGTACTGGCGCATAGCGCCCTTGCAGGTGTTTATCATAGGATGGGGCTTGAAAACAAAGCGAACCATCACATCGCAACTGCATTGCCCAAGATGAATAATGAAAGCGCATATAATCGCGCCTGTTTTTATGCGATTTGTGGGGACATAGAACTCGCCTTCGAGTTCCTTCGGCTTGCACTTATCAATAAAGACACAACAGTCGAGTGGATAAAATCTGATCCAGACTTGGATCCAATCCGAACTGATCGGCGCTTTCAGGGTTTGATCTCAGAGAAAGATCAAACTGTCCCAGAAAATACCAATGAAAATTACTTTTCATCTGAATTGGAAGGGACTCAAAACCGTCTTCTACCCATATTAAACCATTCCTTGGCGAGGTAAATTTTATGTCCATTATAATTTTGCTCAACGTGTTGCTCGGACTTTTCCTTACTTGGTCTTTACTAAGCCTCGCATCCATGCAAATACAGGAATGGATAGCCGCAAGGTTAAAATGGCGTTCTCAAATGCTTGAGAAAACGATTGGGAAAATGCTCACAGATTTTACCCTCGTGGATCAATTTTATAACCATCCGTTGGTCCGCAGCCTATATACTGGAAAGGATAATGGAGACAAACCTTCCTATATACCTACGAGCCAGTTCTCCAAGGCAATGATTGATATCCTCTCAGCGACTGGAACCGAAGCATCCCTTCTCCAGCAACAACTTTACAAGCTATATAGTGAAACCCAGAGGCTGCCAAGGAAGAACCGTTTTGAAGCGCGTCGGAGGATTAGTTTGATGTTGGGAATGATCCGCAAGGCATTAGTCTCTGAAACGGGGGAAGATGCTTGTGCTGAAATTCTGGATACTGTAAAAAACGACCTGTTAACAATGGGGCAGGATCTTCCCCGGTTTCAAGGCTCGGTGGATTCTTTGTTTGACACACTTCGAGTTCAGAAACAGCAGATCAACGACGCGTTGATTAAATTATCCTTCAAGGCGAACACATCTACAGATGAGACGACCAACAGAATCCGGGCTGGCGTCACTGCGCTCAGTATCACGCATCCCCAATTAAAACAGACGTTGTATGCTCTGATGAATAGTATGCCGCAATCACTGCTACAAAAAGAAAGTGAACTGGATTTGGTTCGCAGTAATATTGAGGAATGGTTCAATAACGCCATGAATCGTTTGACCGGTTGGTACAAACGCCGCTGCCTCATTACAACCCTGCTTTTGGGTATTCTCCTGGCAACAATTGTGAACGTTGACGCAATAAACCTTGTCAGTCGTTTGTGGAGAGAACCCGATTTGCGTATCGCTATCCTGAGTAATATTGAAAATATTCTTACCCAAAATAACACAACCATATTAGATGTTGGACAATTATCCTCCATACAACAACAATTTTCAGATATCAATCTTCCCGTGGGTTGGTTAGGATCTCCTATAAAGCCTTCAATTAGTCTGGACACAAAAATCTCTGAAGTCTGTACGCTTTTTCCCCAACAAGAAAGTGAAATCTATGGCGTTTTAATTTCAGGTGAATGTTATCCAATCATCAACTCTCCCCATGTAACTGACGTGACTGGTTGGCTTATAAAACTTTTTGGGATCTTGATGTCTGGGGTTGCGGCCAGCCCAGGTGCATCCTTCTGGTTTGATATGTTAAAGAAGATCATAAACGTGCGCCTTTCCGGGGTCAATCCATCTGAGTTAAAAACCGGAGCTATTACAGCCAAAGTGGGATAGAAGAGGTTATCCCGGAGAATATATGAAGAACAATTAGAATTAATTAATGTGCTCTATTGTCCGATCTTTACTAGGACAAAAGAGCACATTTTTAATATCGCCATCAGCTGGTTGATCTGGGGTGCGGATGAGGGGGCGGATAATAAGAATTCTTAGGACAACAAATGCTTCAGGCAAAGGAACTCCTGCGGTCTTTCAAGGAGTATTTAACTATTTGACACCTTCCGGCACGTTTTCTGCATAGACGTTTCAAGATACTCCGGCAGCGAGTGTTTGCTCATAGTTCTGCTTTCGAACAATTAGCCCCGATTACCTTGGAGTTGATGGGCTTACCTTTATCCCTCCTCATGTATAATGTGTTTATGTCTTTTTTGGTTCCGCTCGACCCTGTGGATTATCTGATCATTGGTCATCTCTCTTGCGACATTACCCCCGATGGTCCACGTTTGGGTGGTACCGCCGCTTATGCTGCATTGATGAGCCGTGCCTTGGGTTTGCGCGTGGGTGTGGTTACGGCTTGGGGTGGTGAAGTACCCTTGG
Organism: uncultured Anaerolineales bacterium; assembly: GCA_903884265.1. Classification (GTDB taxonomy): domain Bacteria; phylum Chloroflexota; class Anaerolineae; order Anaerolineales; family Villigracilaceae; genus UBA877. The sequence goes on from CAISEG010000027.1 coordinate 20,841, forward strand.
ATATGCTGAGCGGGATCCAGGTCCAGAGTGTTCAGGTCCAACACAGTACAACCTTTGAGAACAAATACACGCCTGAGGGTCGCATTCAACATATCTATCATATTGCCCCGGACCTGACCTTTGAAAATATTCCCGAAACCTGGCGGCATGCGCCGATCGTCCATGTAGGTCCAATTGCCGGGGAAGCCAAATCGCTGATTAAAGGAAATTTTCGGTCTTCCTTGTTAGGACTGACTCCTCAAGGTTGGTTACGGAAGTGGGATGATGCCGGTCAGGTGGGACCCGGTGACTGGCCTGAAGCCCACGAGATACTCGGTATGGTAGGTGCAGCGGTGATCAGCGTCGAAGATGTTGACGGAGACGAGGATTGCATCGAAGCGATGGCTGCCGCCTGCCGAGTTCTGGCTGTGACAGAAGGCGCGGTGGGAGCGCGTCTTTACTGGAACGGTGATTTGCGCCGATTCCATGCACCTTCCCTTGAGGAAGTAGATGCAACCGGAGCTGGTGATATATTTGCAGCAGCTTTCTTTTGGCGGCTCTATATGACACGCGATCCATGGGCAGCTGCGAGGTTCGCCACTCATCTGGCATCACTCTCAGTAAGGCGGTATGGTCTGGATGGAATCCCAACGCAGGCAGAGATCCAGAATTGCCTTGTGGAGGTTTTATAGTGGGACGCGTTTACACGCTAGTTAATCAAAAAGGCGGGGTTGGGAAAACTACCACAGCCATCAATCTTGGTGCTTATCTTGTGCAATTAGGACAACGCGTTTTGATTGTTGATATTGACCCGCAGGCCAATGCTACTTCCTCGCTTGGTGTGGATAAACATACTGTTAAAGGGGGCACTTATGAGGCATTGATGGGTGGGGCACCTGCACCAGCGCTGGTGTTGCAGAACCCTCGCCTGAAACTGGCTATTTTGCCATCTTCGCCGTCTCTGGCGGGGGCGGAGGTTGAACTGGTCAACGAGCTTGGTCGGGAAATAAAACTGCGCCAGGTCATTGCTCCGCTAGTGGATCGTTATGATTACATATTGATCGATTGTCCGCCCTCGCTCGGTATGTTGACTATCAATGGATTGGTGGCCGCCCAGGATGGCGTTCTCATCCCTGTGCAATGCGAGTATCTGGCACTGGAAGGGTTGAGCGAACTAACCCATACCCTTCAGCGTGTCCGTTCGGCACTATTCCCAACCCTCAAAGTTCGGGGTGTGATCCTGACTATGTTCGACAGCCGTACTAACCTTTCCAATGATGTGGTGGCTGAAGTAAAAAAGTACTTTAACGAACGGGTCTTTGAAACGATCATTCCGCGCAGCATCCGCCTTGCAGAAGCGCCTTCTTACGGATTACCAATCTCGGCGTATGCCCCGGAATCAAATGCTGCCAAGTCTTATGAATCCCTGGCGCGCGAGTTGCTTACGGGCGATGGCGTTGCTGTTATGGAAAGCACTGAGTAGGAGGAGACTATGCCACAAAAATCAGGACTTGGTCGTGGATTGGGAGCCTTGATCCCTGGCGGGGATAATATTCAAATGGAAAATGGCGTGATGCTGGTTCCGGTTAAGATGGTTTTACCGAACCCCCGCCAGCCACGCAACATGATGCACCCCGAAGAGCTCGAAGAATTAACTGTTTCGGTGCGTGAACACGGCGTGCTCCAGCCGCTGATCGTTACCGTGGGTGAGTCGGCGGGGCAGTATATCCTGATTGCCGGGGAACGCCGCCTCCAGGCGGCCCGGTTGGCAGGTTTGGCCTCTGTACCGGTGCTTGTTCGCCAGGCAACGGACCAACAGCGGCTGGAATTGGCGATCATCGAAAATGTCCAACGCTCGGATCTGTCTGCACTTGAGGAGGCAGAGGCTTACCGCCAATTGGCTGAGGATTTTGATCTTTCCCACGAAGGCATCGCCGCTCGGGTTGGCAAGAGTCGTGTGGCGGTTACAAATACCCTGCGCCTTCTCCGGTTGCCTGACTCGGTCAAGAATGCCCTGATCGAAAAGCGCATTTCCGAGGGACATGCGCGGGCACTTCTAGCCCTTTCTACGCCGGAGGCTCAGACCGCAGCACTGCGCTCTGTCCTTGGGCAGGAACTCAATGTACGCCAGACCGAAGAATTGGTGCGGAAATTATCTGGAGAAAAACCAGTTCGCAAGCTAAAACCGGCTGTTTCTCCAGATATTGCTGAATTGGAAGATCGTTTGCGCTCGAGCCTGGGGACAAAAGTTACGTTACGCTCAGGGCGGAAGGGCGGGACGTTAACCATCCATTATTATTCCAACGAGGAGTTGAACGCCCTTACGGGGCGACTATTGGATGAATGATCGGCAGGGACATCCTAACGTGACTCTACGAGATTGATATGAGACTTCTCCATAATGCTCGCATCCATACCTTAGACACGGCTCGTCCCATCGCCACGGCCATTGCCATCGAAGGCGGAGAGATTCTTGCCGTGGGTGGAGATGAACTCCTGTTTGAATGCGATCGTGCCGAGTGTGAAAACATGGGCGGGCGTGTCATTCTGCCTGGCCTGACCGATGCGCATATTCATCTCCAGGAGTATGCCCTCAGCTTATCAGTCGTGAATTGCGAGGTAGAAACTAAAGGAGAAATTCTTGGCCGAATTGCAGAATGTATTCATCAAACACCGCACGGAAAATGGGTGCGCGGACATGGTTGGAATCAAAATAATTGGGGTGGTGAGTGGCCTACTGCCGTCGATTTGGATGGGGTTACTCCTGATAACCCAGCTTACCTGACAGCCAAGTCCCTGCACGCCGCGTGGGCAAACACCACTGCGCTGAATATGGCGGGAATCACTCCATCCACCCCTGACCCGGTCAATGGCCGAATTCAGCGAAATGAACGTGGAGTTCCGACCGGTATCCTGTTCGAGGAAGCGGTAAGACTGGTTGAAGCCATTATCCCCGAACCGAAACCCGAAGTACTTGCAAATAACTTAAAGCAGATCATTGCTGACCTATGCCGTATGGGGTTGACTGGTGTTCACGATTTCGACAAGCGCACCTGTTTCCAAGCTTTGCAGATCCTCCATGAGGAATGTGATTTAAACTTCCGAGTAGTCAAATCCATTCCGTTTGAGCTACTTTCGCAAGCAGCGGATCTAGGTTTGCGCAGTGGGTTTGGGGACAATTTCCTTCGTATCGGTTCAATCAAATACTTTGCTGATGGCGCGCTGGGACCACACACTGGGGCAATGATCGAACCATATGTTGACGAGCCGCAAAATCGTGGTATTCTAATCTTGGACAATGAACAATTATTCGAGCAAGCCTGTATTGCAGCTGAAAACGGACTCAGCTTGGCCGTTCATGCCATTGGGGATCGGGCTGTCCATGAAGTATTGGAAGGGTTCTCCCGGTTGCGTGCGTTCGAGCAAGAACGCGGACTTCCTGCATTACGCCATCGTATCGAACACGTGCAAACGATTCATCCCAGCGATTTTGGGAGGCTGGCGGAGTTGAATATTATTGCCTCGATGCAACCGGTTCATGCCCCGTCTGATATGCTTGTAGCGGACCGTTTTTTGGGTGGGAGGGCGGCTTATTCCTATGCTTGGCGGACTCTTGTGCAACATGGCACCCAGCTTGTTTTTGGGTCGGATGCGCCAGTTGAAAGTCCGAATCCTTTCCGAGGTTTACACGCCGCAGTTACCAGGCGCCGTGCGGACGGTTCTCCGGGGTCGGAGGGTTGGTTTTCAGAGCAGAGATTGACAGTCCGCGAAGCGCTCAAAGGGTATACACTTGGACCGGCTTTCGCAGCCGGGATGGAAAACCGCCTCGGTCGGTTATCTGTTGGCTTCCTTGCTGATTTGACCGTTATTGAAACGGACCCATTCACCTGCGATCCCGCTGATCTATACCATATCCAGTCGACAGCAACAATGGTTGGTGGTGAGTGGGTTTGGCAGGGGTAAGGAGCATCCGATGACAACCCCTTTGACTCCCGAAGTCCTCGTTCCTCGTCTGGGTGAAACTCTTGTCCAGAGAGGTCTCATTTCTGATGCAGATTTGCAGAAAGCCCTGGCTTACCAGAATGAGAAAAAAAAGGCGGGGGAGACCTGCATCTTGGGACAAGCATTGATGGATCTCAACCTTCTTACCCGCCGGCAAATTGATCATGCCGTCACTGAGCAGATCATTCAACTGCGGAATGCGCTCGAGGATGCGAATCGCTTTCTGGAGCGCCGCGTTGCAGAAAGGACTGCTGAATTACAGGAAGCGCTGCGCAAGCTATCTGAGTTGAGCCAGATGAAGGCTAATTTCGTTGCCAATATTTCGCATGAGTTGCGTACACCGCTGACTCATGTCAAAGGATATTTGGAGTTAATGACGTCCGAATCTCTTGGTCCGTTGAGCGCTGAACAGAAGAACGCGTTACAGATCAGCCAGCGGGCAGCGGGACGGCTCGAAAGCCTGATCGACAATCTCATTCTTTTCTCGCTGGCTGCGCGTGGAGAGATGACTTTGCGCCTGGCGCCAGTCAATCTGAATAAAGTGGCGGGGGAAATTATCAGTTACTCACGCACGAAAGCGGATGATCGAAATGTGACTCTGAACTCCAATGTACCGCCTGACATTCCTTACGTCCAGGCGGATGAAGAAAAAATCTCCTGGGCGATTCTCCAGTTGATTGATAATGCCATCAAATTCACGCCACATGGCGGTGAAGTAACCCTCTCCATCCAGCAGGAATCGGATACACTGATTATGGTTTCAGTCACTGATACCGGTATCGGCATTCCGGCTAGTCGTATGAATGAGATATTTGAACCTTTCCACCAATTGGATTCTTCCCCCACCCGACGATACGGTGGTACCGGCCTAGGACTGGCTTTAGTGCGCGAGATTGTTAATGCACATGGTTCGGTGATCGAAGTGCAGTCAGAAGATGGAAAAGGCACCAAGTTCCGTTTCCCTGTGCTTGCAGTTAACAAAAGTTCATGATTTGGATGGCAGTCAATGGATAGCGAAACGCTTGAAACCTTCACTCGCTTGGGTAATTCCATCGTTAGGGATGGTTGGAAGAAATCCCTGGATGTCCTGTTTGCTTTGCTTCGCAAGAAATTTGTTTTTGACAATCTAGTGATCTACATTATAGAAGGAAGTGGCAGCACACCGGAAGTAATTTATGCCCGCGCAGCTGGCCGGGGACGCAGTAAGGAGGCCGATGCATCCTGGGGCGAGGAGATAGCAATTCAGGTCATCACAACGGGTAAAGCCGTTGAATCCCAACCTGCAAATCCTCCCTCTACTGACCGGACCACCACACCTCACTTGCTTGGACTGCCATTGATTTTCCCGGACCGACGTGGCGCCCTGGTTTTTATCCGGTTTGGAGGGCCAGAATTTACAGCTGAGCAAATGCCATTGGCAATCCTCGCTGCCACCCAGACCGCTCGGGTGCTCGAACTGAATATTCTTCAGGAAAACATGACTCAGTTGGAACTTGCCCGCCATCGCGCTCAACTTCAGGATGATTTTATCGCCACGATATCCCATGAGTTGCACACCCCGCTTGGCTTTATCAAAGGATATACTACCTCTCTCCTGCGCTCTGACACTACCTGGGATACAGCAACACAGAAGGAATTCTTAACCATCATTGATGAAGAATCCGACCACCTGCTCACCTTAATTGACCGTATGCTTGACTCTGCCCGTCTGCAAAGTGGAACAATGAGCATGGATTTCCAGCCTATTAGACTCGACTCCCATCTGCGGAATGTAGCCCAGAAAGCTCAAGGTCGGCAAGAGGGCCTGGATGTTGTACTTGACCTGACATCTGCCCCACCTATTCAGGCAGATACAGTTCGCTTAGTTGAAGTTTTCGACAACTTGTTTGATAATGCTATCAAGTATGCACCCGGCGCAACAATAACCATCTCACTTCAAGTAAAAGATAATTGGCAGATCGTTACATTTACTGACTTGGGGCCGGGTATTCCGACCGAACACATTCCATTCCTCTTCGAACGGTTCTACCGTGTGCCGGGTCAATTCAGCAAGAGCGGGACGGGGCTGGGTCTTTTCATCTGCAAACAAATAATTCAAGCTCATCATGGCCGAATTTCGGTTAAAACTTCACCCGGTAAAGGAACTGCTTTTAAAATCGAACTTCCTTTTCATCCGGAGAAAGCTGTATAAGGAGCACCCAAGCCATGTCCATACGCATTCTGGTTGTTGACGATGAACCACGCTATCTCCGCTTGCTTGAAGCCAATCTGCTGACCAAAGATTATGAGGTATATACCGCCACGGATGGCGAGGAAGCGCTCGAATCTTTTTCAGCCAATCCGGTAGACCTGGTTCTGCTGGATGTAATGTTACCCCGCATGGATGGCTTTGCAGTCTGCCAGCGCATCCGTCAATTCTCCAACGTACCGATTATCATGCTGACTGCAAAAGGCGAAGAACAGGATCGAGTCAAAGGCCTCGACGTGGGTGCTGATGATTATCTGGTCAAACCATTCTCGGTAATGGAATTACTTGCCCGAGTACGGGCGGTGTTGCGTCGCTCTCAAGTTGACGAAACCGGGCAGGACCGTTTTTTCACACATGGTAATCTGCGAATTGATTTTGCCCGTGCCGAGGTCTGGCTGGGCGACCAGCCGGTCTCTCTATCAGCGACAGAATACCGTCTCTTACTGCAATTTACCCATAATATTGGTAAAGTCCTGTCAGCCGAGGAACTGCTGACTGGTGTGTGGGGGCCGGAATATCGTGATGATAAAGAAATCCTGTGGGTGACCATTGCCCGACTGCGCCAGAAAGTGGAAGATGATCCGCATATGCCGAAGCATATTGCAACCCGATCCGGGCTTGGTTACCTGATGACTCCCATCGAAGAGTGAATTCCAGCTGGCATTAATGGATATACAACCGATTTCAATCTTGGTCATTGATGGGGATGCAGCCAGCCGCAATTATCTAACACATATGTTGCATAAAAGCAGCTTTACTGTGCTGTCGGTGGCTCTGGGGCGAGAAGGTTTGATTTCAGCTTGGAAAGACCTGCCGGATATCATCATTCTGGATCCTGTACTACCCGATCTCGCAGGTCTGGAGCTGGTGACTCGCCTCCGCCAGGATCGCCGCACGGCCAAGGTACCTTGCATTGCTCTCAGCAGTCGACGAGATTCAAGCGATATGAATGCCCTCCTTTCGGCTGGTTGTAACGATTATATGGCTAAATCCAGCCAGGCTCTGCCTCGTCTTCTGGAACTAATTCCGCGTTTATTACGAGGAGAATCTACGGCAGCCAAAAAACGCGGGATGCTCGTAGCTTTCTTAAGCGCAAAAGGTGGAACGGGGACATCTTCCTTGTGTGCCAATATTGCAATGTGTTTGGGAAGCGAAAAAATCGAAGCCCGCGTTGCAGTGATGGACCTGGTGCTACCGATCGGTTCGATTGCCGATATCGTCGGTTATACCGATCGATTGAACCTGCTCACAGTGATGATGCAGAATCCGGCTGAGACGACTTCTGATTTTTTCAAAGATAATCTCCCGCGTGTGCCTAGTTGGTATTTCCATTTACTGGCAGGTTCAACAGACCCAGACTCAGCCGGTCAACTGGATGCAAATCGCCTTGAAGGGATTTTAAACTCAATCATGGAATCCCATGATTACATTCTTGTGGATATAGGGCGTACCCTTTCGCGTATCAGTATGCCAATCATCCAAATGGCGGATGTGGTAGTTCTAATCGTTGGTACCGACCTTTCCACTGCTGTCCTGACCAGGACGGTTTGGGAGTACTTGAAGACTCAGGGTATCGATCCAAGGCGTTTGTATACTCTTCAGAACCGCTCGGTTGGTCTGGAAGGTCTGTCCAAGACCGAGCTCGAACAGATGACCGGCTTGCAGATCCGGTTGACCTTGCCTTATATGAGCGGTAATTTTACGCTAGCCAATAATCGCCATGAACCCGTCGTCACCAAATTCCCATATGACTCGTCATCCTTCACTCTTAAGCAGGCTGCGATTCAAATTGCTGAATTGGGACAACAATCACGAGGCTAGAATTAATCGTCGAGGCAAATAGCAATCGCGTTACTCGGAGTCTCATATAACAATTGAATTTGACGATAATGGAAATATTTCTTACAGTTATTTTTACCAGAAACACAGTTCCTGTCGTGGTCCAGACAGTCACTCATCGGATCGATGGAAGTATCCAGGTATAACCGACAGGCATCCGTCCGTTATTTGGTCCACCTTTAGAGTCAGCTGGTTTCAAACTTGGTTCAAAGATCTTTGGCGCCACGGCTGCCGATATCCTAGCAGCCGCCACCGGCGTTATCCGTTGCGTGGCTTTCTGCTATAATGATTTAACCTTTTTTGTAATTTGGTGAGGAAAACTAATGAGCATTCAAGCCCAGGTTACCATTCGTTCGAGAAAATTAGGTGTCTTGATCCGGGACGCGCGCCTAGCGGCGTGTAAGACCATCCCGGAATGTGCGCGCACAATTGGTGTGACGGCGGGTATATTCCGAGCCTGGGAGGAGGGTCGCAGATCGCCTTCCCTGCCGGAACTGGAAGTACTGTCATATGCCCTGAACCTACCCCTGCGCCGTTTCTGGAGCAAGGACGCCACATCAGACGATGCGCTGCCAACCGAGAACCTGAACTTGCCTGCTTTTGTCGGTATCCGTCAGCGCCTGATTGGGGCTCTTATCCGTCAGATGCGCGAGAAAGCCAGTCTTTCACCGAGCGCCCTCTCCGGGCTAACAGGAATCTCAACCGCGCGCCTCAAGGCCTACGAGTTGGGTATACGCCCCGTCTCATTACCCGAATTGGAAGGTTTGACCGCCGTGCTGGGCGGACAGATCGAAACGCTTTTTGACCAGACTGGTACCATCGGTCTTTGGATGGTCCAGCAAAAAGCCATCCAGGATTTCTTACAACTTCCGCCTGAAATGCAGAATTTCGTATCCAAGCCAGTTAACCGTCCATACCTGGAACTGGCGAAGAAATTAAGCGGTATGTCCACCGATAAACTTCGATCGGTGGCCGAAGATTTACTGGACATTACTTTCTAAAATGGCAAACGAACTAACTCCACAAGAGATTGCAGACCAGGCCAAACAGATTTATCAAACTGGTGACTATCCCGCTGCCGTACAGGCATTTGCAGAAGCCGCATCTGCTTATTCGGACGAAGGCGATGCGCCTATGTCTGCTGAGATGAAGAATAACCAGTCTGTGGCTCTGCTGCGTGATAAACAAGCCCAGGCTGCTTTAGAAGCCGCCCAAGGCACAGATTTGGTTTTCGCTGAAGCTGGTGATTCTCGCCGTGAGGGGATGGCCCTAGCCAATCAAGCCTCAGCTTTGGATGCTCTTAAGCGCTTTAAAGAAGCAATCGACATTTACACCCGGGCTGGTGATGCTCTTGAACTAGCAGGTGAAATAGATTTACGACTCGAAGTGATGCAATTGCTCTCAGCACTGTATCTGCGCCGCTTTAAATTTCTTGATGCCATTATTACTTTGCAATCCGGGTTGGCGGCTGTCAAGAACCCTACACCAAAGCAGCGCTTCATGAAGAAACTTCTTTTCTTCAGACTATGATTTTTGGCGAGGATCTCCTTGTGCGCCCGGCTGTTCAGACTGACCAGCGGCAAATTGCGAATCTGATTCATTTCAGTTCACATGTTCACCGTCACCTGGATTGGCGCAATCCACTCGATTGGATCGGTTCACCGCCTTTCTATGTGGTTGAAAGCCAGGGTCAGATTGTCTCAGCTCTGGGATGCCCGCCGGATCCGCCATCCGTAGCCTGGGTGAGGCTATTTGTGAACTCGGGCAGGATTCCAGTTCAGGAATCCTGGCAGATGCTCTGGGATAAGGCACACGCAGAACTTGCTCAACAAGGCCACTATGTTATTGCTGCCATCGTTTTACAAGAGTGGCTTCACGATATACTCCTCTCCAGCGGATTTAACAGTCACCAGTCTATAGTCATGCTGGAACGGGACGGTGAATCTCCCCATGAAATAGCTTTACCCCCAGAGATTTCCATGCGGTCGATGATGGCGTTTGACTTGGAGGCTGTTGCCGAAGTGGATGCTTCTGCGTTCGAACTGCTCTGGCAGAATTCGCAGGCAGTGTTGGAACGCGCTTATCCACAGGCTGTATGGGCAACCGTGGCCGAGGCGGATGGGGAGGTGATTGGCTACCAGCTTAGTACCCGCAATCCGCTTGGGGTGCATCTTGCCAGGCTTGCGGTCCGTCCGGCTGCACAGGGGAAAGGATTGGGATATGCCTTGGTGGCGAACCTGATCGAACAGGCTGCTCGGCATGGTATATCCCACCTAACGGTCAACACACAGGATGATAATGCCACATCGTTGGCGCTTTACCAGCGAATGGGCTTTCGTGAAACCGGGGAAAGATACCCGGTCTACCAGTTGCTTGATTCATTGTGAGGAGATGGTCTGGTCGATCCTGAAGAGGCCGTCATCGTATATGCCTTGGTGCGACAGGCGCGGGTTTCAGCCCAGTGAGTAACGGGCGAGAACGGATTGAATGCAGTTTTACACAATTTAGGTTTGAAGCGTTTTGTCCGTAATTTCCCACCCAATGATACTAATTCCGGTATCAAGACAATTGAATATGCAGCGTTTACTGAAACCATCAATGCCTTTTATGGACGGGGGATGAAAGGAATGCTGCGTCGAATCGGTAAGGCATCCTTTCGGCAAGGATTACATGAGCAGGGCGCCATCATGGGCGTGGCAGGTGAAGCGCTCAGGCTATGCCCCAAAGAGGGCGTATTATGAGATCATTGAAACGCATTGCATTGTAAAAGGCGATAAATATTGCTGCTTTAAAGTAAGTGAAGTCAAAGAGTGAGTCAGGGTTTTGTCAGTAATGGGCCTCAGAAAAAGGCCATTTTGAAATGCAAGCTGGTCTCGACCATGAAATCTTTCACAATGGGCGGGGGGAAATGGATGTTTTTAAGATGGTGCTAAGTTCGTCTGGTTATTACTTAATTGACTTGCATGAGAGTTGGATTAGAACAACCCCGTTTCTCTCGAGAAGACGGGGTTGTGTCTGGACAAACATCTCCGAATATGGGAAAATTCCATAAGTCGAATTTAAGGAGATATGAGATGAGTAAACGTCAAGAAATCCGCCAACGCCGCCAGCGTGAGAGAACCCGCAACCGCATTCTGGTTATTGTTCTGGTGGCTGCGGGAGCATTGCTGATCGCTTTTGCTTTCATCAAACCGCTATTGTTCCAAACTCAAGCGACGGCGAGTGCGACTCAGTCCCTGGTGATTGTGATTACCCCGAAGGCGATCGTTGCAAAGGTGAATGGGGTTCACCTCGGTGACCCAAACGCTCTTGTAAAAGTGGATGTCTATGAGGATTTTCGTTGTTCAGCCTGCTCAAATTACACGACCAATTACGAGCCCCAAATCATCCAAACCTATGTGGACACTGGTAAGGTATATTACACCTTTCATTCTTTCATTGTGATCGATGGGAATGATGGCACAGATGCATCCTTTCGGTCGGCTAATGCTGCCTTGTGCGCTTCAGAACAAGGACATTTCTGGGATTATCACGATACCCTCTACGCAAACCAGGTCACTGAAAGCGCCTCGCTTTTTACCGATGAGCGCTTGGTCACCATGGCCAAGAATCTCAACCTGGATATGACAGCTTTTACCCAATGCTACCAGGCAAAAAAATATGCCAGCGATATCAACAATGACATCTCTCAGGCTCATACTCTAAATCTAACATTCACTCCGAGCATCTTGGTGGATGGGACTCTTGTCCAAAACTTTGATCAATTGAATACAATCATTGACGCTGCACTGGCAGGCAAGTAGTTTTCCTCCCTTTCCATACCAACAAACCCCAGGGAGGGTCGCTGCGCCTTGGGTTATTTAACACCAATAAATGTCAGGATCGCTATAATAAGCGGGGCGACCGCTAGCGAAGGAAGGAAATTCCCTACCCGAATGGGTTTGATTTCCAGCAGACTGCTTATGGCAATGCCAAGCAGGAGTACACCACCGACAGCGGTCATCTCAGACATCATCGCCGGAGTAACGACTGTGCTCAACTGGGCTGCGAGAAGGCTGATGCCTCCCTGGAAAAATAAAATGACGATCACCGAAAATAAAACCCCCACACCCAGAGTAGATGCAAAGGCAAGCGCCGCGAATCCATCCAGAACCGACTTTATTGCCAGAAGACTGTAATCACCTTTCAAACCGTCCTGGATAGATCCGAGAATGGTCACCGGACCAACGCAGAAGACGAGCGATGCCGTGAGGAAGCCGCGGACGAAGTTCTTGGAGGGTGGGGTTAAACTGCTGAGATCGTTTTTGGGACTGGCTGCTTGTTTCCCGATAAAGCGGGCCTCAAGCCATTTCCCGATGTTTTGAAGGCCATCCTCGATTTTCCACCACTCACCGAGTAGTGCGCCAATCAACAGGCTGCCCAGGACAATAAGCGGATTTTGCGTTTTCAGAAAATTGTACAGGCCATAAGCCAATGTGAACAAGCCCAATCCGGCGATGACGGTCTTACGCAGGCGGTCGGGAAGCCGCGAACCGAAGAGCAGTCCAAGCGTCCCACCCAGCAGTACAGTTCCTATGTTGAGCAGAGTCCCAATCATTTCTTTGCCAGGGTGGTATCGTGACCTGCGGACTGGTTCTCAAGCAGTTCCAAGGCAAAACAAAGGGATGAGAGTCGATTCAGGTATTGCAGCAAGATGGGGTTCTTGATCTCACCGGCATCGAGCAGCTCAGCTACCCGCCGTTCGGCGCGACGTACGACCGTCCGAGAGAGAGCCATGGCTGCGCCAGAAAGCGAATCTCCGGGCAAGATGAATTCAGCCGGGAGAGGGACGGTATTGGAGATGTCGTTTGCCTGGGATTCCAGCCATTGGATGCGTAGTGGTTCGAGGGCCTGAAAGCGTTCTGTGTTTTCAGGAGTGGCGGCGATTTCGGCCATTAATGCATAAAGGTCGCGTTGTATGTCCATAAGGATTGGTTTTGCCTGCGGAGCCTGGCATAGGGCGCGGGCAAGACCCAGTGCTGCAGAAGCCTCGTCCAGCGCACCCAGAGCTTCGATGCGAGGGTGGTACTTTAGCAGGCGACTCTCACCAAGCAGACCGGTGCTGCCGTCGTCGCCCGTGCGAGTGTAGAAAGGGGACATACTGGAATTATAACCAGATTAATTGAAAATGAAACCTATTAGCGTAAAAGAAGAGGATTGTTATTGACCAGTATCAATGCTTTGAATTCCAAATCCTCACACTTACACTTTACGTTCTCAAAGGTCTTAAATAGGATAAGGGGGAAAGAAAGAATGCTTATAGTCTATCACCGCACCATAACGGACAAGAGCTATAAACGGTTCCGGCGGGGGTTAAACAAATACATTCCGAATTCAAACAGAAAGCGTGAGGATTTTCATCGAAATTCTTAATTCATTTCTTTGGCAAGAAGAAATCATCCCACGAGGTATAATGAAACCATGGAAACCAAAGTTCAACTAGAAATGGCTTTGAAAGATGCTATGAAAGCTGGAGACGACGTGCGCAAGCGTACCGTCCGCATGGTGCTTGCGGCGATTCGGCAGGTGGAAATTGACCGGCAAGTGAAACTGGATGAAGCCGCAGTACTGACGATCGTCCAAAAGGAAATCAAGACACGTAAGGAAGCGGTCGAAGAAGCGCGTGGTGCCAACCGCTCCGATATTGTGGCAGCCACGGAAGCTGAGATTGTTGTTCTTCAGGCTTATCTACCGGAGGCAATGAGTGCAGATGAGCTCAAGGCATTAGTCGAAGCAGCCATTGCCGAAGCAGGTGCTGCCAATCCGGCAGATATGGGCAAGGTGATGAAACTGATTATGCCTCGAGTTGCTGGCCGGGCTCAAGGCGACCAGGTCAGCTCTGCTGTCCGGGAGTTGTTACAGAAATAAGATGTGCGGGGAAGCTTGTTGTCCTTCCCCGACCGGTAAACTGGATGGCTTCCCCCCGCTCCTCACGATTTTTCTCACGCAGAACCTTGCTTCCCACCCTCTTGCTGGCATGCATCAGCATCCTGGCATACATTGCTATTGTCCAGCCTTGGTCCCTGCGTCAGATCAGCCTGCAGCTCTCCGTGGGGGATGTGGCTCCCCAGGATTTACGGGCTCCCCGCAACATCCAATATACCAGCGAAGTGTTGACCGAGGCGGCGAGGGTTGAAGCCGAGCGCGCTGTGGTTCCCGTTTATATTCCCCCTGATACTGCGATTGCTCGTGCCCAGAGCGAGGCGCTTAATTCCATCCTGGTATCTATTTCCGATATCCGAACAAACCAGGATACGGCCCCGATACAGAAGAAATCTGAGCTGAATACAATTCCGAATCTCAATCTCCAGCCTGGTTCACAGGATGTTCTACTTGCGTTAACTGATACGCGTTGGGAGTTGGTGCAAACCGAAGCATTCAAGGTATTGGAGCAGGCGCTACAGAATCCTATACGAACCGAGAACGTTGATTCGATCCGGCAAAACCTACCATCGCTGGTCAGTCTCACGCTGATAGAGAATGAAGCGGCGTTGGTTGTTGAGATCACAGCGCCTCTGGTTGTGGCGAACAGTTTCTACAGCCCGGAAATGACCGATGCAGCTCGCCAGACGGCACGTGAGGCTGTTGAGCCAGTGACACAATCTTATATTGCAGGGCAGACAGTTGTAACCCGCGGGCAGGTGATCACCACTGCTGACCTGGAAGCTTTGACTGCCCTTGGCTTGGTGCAGCCGAAGAACCTGTCATTCAACTATCTGGGTGCGGCTGCTCTGGTGATGATTTCAGCTATTTTTACCGCCCTATATTTCTTCCGCCGAAAACCGGTGGCAATTTCCGATCTGCGCAGCCTGATCTTGCTGGCCCTGCTTTTCGCTGTCTTCCTGGTGGGGGCGCGTATCAGCAATCCAAACCGGACCATCGTACCGTATCTCTTCCCCGTCCCGGCTTTTGCGCTGCTGGTCTCGGCGCTCTTTGGGATGGAGCGCGGTCTTGTCTTTGGTTTGCTGATGAGCATACTGGCTGCTTATGGAATGCCAGATGCGCTAGGCTTGCTGCCGTATTACACATTGAGTAGTTTATTTGGTGTGCTGGCGTTGGGGCAGGCACGCCGTGTAGGGCAGTTTCTTTATGCAGCTGTTGCCATCGCTGTGGCTGGTATGGCCATTGTGGCGGCTTACCGTCTACCTTTCACCGATATCGATTGGATTGGGCTGGCCACACTGATGGGCGCGGCGGTTTTTGCTGGGATCGCATCCAGCAGCATTGCACTACCAATGCAGTATTTGTTGGCTCAATTTTTGGGTTTGACAACAGCCCTCCAATTGCTTGAAATTTCCCGCCCCGATTCACCCCTGCTGAACTTCTTCCTTCAGCGGGCTCCTGGGACCTACCAGCACAGCTTGCAGGTGGCCAATCTCGCAGAACAGGCTGCTGAAAGTATTCATGCCGATACCCTGCTGGTCCGGGTAGGCGCTCTGTTTCACGATGTAGGAAAGTCAACCAATCCGCTTTTCTTTATTGAGAACCAGCCGCCCAGCCAGATTGATTCCCACGATGATCTGGATCCTAGAATCAGTTCTGAAGCCATCATTCGTCATGTTTCGGATGGGTTGGAACTAGCCCACAAATACCGCCTGCCGCGTCGCCTGTACGATTTCATTGCTGAGCATCACGGCACGCTTGTCACCCGGTACCAGTACAACCGTGCCCTGCAGGGTGTACAAGGCGATGCATCCCAAGTGGATGAGCGACAATTTCGCTACCCCGGTCCGTCACCACGCTCGAAGGAGACAGCCATACTGATGTTAGCTGACGGGGTAGAAGCGCGTGCACGCGCTGAACGCCCACACGATGATGACGAGATGCACATCCTGGTCGGCAATGTGATTGAACGCTGCCAGAAGGATGGCCAATTGGATAACACCCCGCTCTCCCAGCGCGACCTGGCCTGTATAACCGAGTCCTTTATCTCCACCCTGCGTGTAACCTACCACCCGCGGCTAGAATATCCGAAAGATCAACTTGCTTTGCAACCCTCCAACACAGTTGAAGTTCCGACCATATCCAGACCATCTCCCTTGAAGAAGCGCAAATGATAAATATTGAAATTCTTCCGGACTTCAGACGCGTTTTTATGCCCGCTATTTTGGAAAGGGCTGCCCAGGCAGCGTTGCTTCAACAGTTTGCTCCAGATGCAGATCTGACCTTGGTACTGACCGGCGATACCCAAATCCAAGCTCTCGACCGTGATTTTCTGGGAAAGGATGCGTCGACCGATGTGCTGTCGTTTCCAGCCTGTGAAACAGACCCGGAAACGGGCCGTCGGTACCTGGGGGATATCATCATTTCTGTTCCACGCGCTGAAGCACAATCCATTACCGCGGGGCATTCTCTCGAAGCGGAATTATCACTGCTGGTTATCCACGGTGTGCTTCACCTGCTGGGCCACGACCATGCGGAGCCGGAAGAAAAAGCCCGCATGTGGGCAGCCCAGTCCGAGGTGTTGACACGGCTCGGTATTCCTCCCACCATCGTGCATGAATAGATTCTCTCGTTTTATTGTCTCACGTGCACATTCCTTCCGGCATGCTTTTCGGGGCTGGTGGTTTGTCCTCCGCACTCAGCGCAATGCCTGGATCCATGCTTTGATAACAACCTTGGTGGTGTTGGTGGCTTTCTGGCTACACTTACAGCTCCGGGATTGGGCAGTGTTGGTACTGACTATTGCACTGGTCTGGACGGCGGAATTCATCAATACAGCCTTGGAGGCGGTTGTGGACCTTGCCAGCCCGGAGCTTCATCCCCTGGCGAAAGTGGGAAAAGATGTAGGAGCTGCGGCGGTTTTAATCGCTGCCTTGACCTCGATCCTGGTGGGCTTGCTCATCCTGGGTCCACCTTTGTGGGGGAAAATTGTGCTCTTGGTAACTAGGTAGTTTGGAATCCTTATGCCTCTCTCTTTTCGTTTTGGTACTGTGGGTTCTCCTAAAGCCACCCCATCCAAACCCAGCGGGACGGTAGGTGGGATCCATTATGCAGCCTCCATCGGTTTGGACGCCCTCGAACTAGCCTGGGTGCAGGGAGTGCGCGCCGGTGAGACAGCCTGTGCGACCATCAAACAGGCGGCCACAGAGACTGGAGTAGTACTCTCTGTTCATGCGCCATATTACATCAACTTGAACGGCGACAATAAAAAGTGGCCGCGTTTGCGGCAGTACCTGATCGATGCAGCACACTTCGGCAACCTGGCCGGAGCAACTGACATCATCTTCCATCCCGGCACATACTTTGGTCGCCCAGCGAACGAAGTCCTCCAAGTATCCATCCCACGCTTGCAGGGCTGCGTGGACGAACTGCGCGCTAACGGCAACTTGGTTACTCTGCGCCCAGAGATTAGCGGCAAGGCAGCCATGCTTGGGTCGCTGGCTGATGTTCTGGAAATGTCGAAAACCATACCAGGCGTGATCCCTTGTCTTGACTTTGCTCACCTGCATGCCCGTCTCGGCGACGGGGCGATGAATACCTACGATGAGTGGATGACCGCATTGGATATTTATCGGAAGGCGCTTGGTGATGCGGCCATGCAGCAACTACACATTCATTTATCGGGCATCAATTACGGTCCGAAAGGCGAGAAAAACCACTTGATTATGGAAGAGGCCGACCTGGATTTCAGGAACCTGATGCGCGCATTACACGCTTCGAATGCGGAAGGCCGCATCCTGTGCGAAAGCCCGGTCCTGGAAGTGGACGCGCTGAAATTCAGACAATTGTGGATGGAAGTGAGCGGTGAAGGCTAAAAGCAGACTTCCGAATTCTCCAGGAATTCGGAAGTCTGCTTTTATACAGCTTTCATTGATGGCCTGAACTTGTAGCCATAGATCAACATGCCGCGCTCATCACCATCCGAGTGCAACCGGCGGGTGATCATCTCGACCGGCATGCCAATCTCGGGTTTATCGTCGCCCAAGTCGGTCAGTTGTGCGGTTACCATAGGGCCTTCCTCCAGTTTGACCAGTGCCACGGTGTATGGGGCAGTTTCTTCGAAACCAGTCGGGGCTTCGTAGATCGTGGTAAACGAAAAAACCTCGCCTCGTCCGCTGAAAGCGAAAGACGTTTTGGCTTCGTGTCCGCAGGCAGGGCAAATGTCACGCGGAGGGAAAATCTTGGTATCACAGTGCGGACATAATTCCCCTATCAATCCGTACCGTTGTTGTCTAAGTCGCCAGTGGCGGGGAATTTCCATGTTGTACTCCTTGATTGACCTTGATTGAGATTCTATCCGACCAGCCTATCAGGACCTATCAGGCATTCTATTTATTAGAACATTAATCTTACTCAATACTTTCCAGGATGTGGGTCACCGCGATGGAACCAGGCCCGCCCAAGCATTGAATAAGGGCGGTGCGTGCTCCATAAATTTGGTTCACCCCGGCCTGACCGCGCAGTTGGTCCACAGCTTCAACAGCCTGGTATATACCGGTCGCGCCTCCGGGGTTGCCGCGTGCTTTGAGTCCACCCTGGGTGGCGCAGGGGAGTTGCCCTGAGCGCGCGATGGATCCGTCCCCAGCCAGTTTCCAACCCTGGCCGCGTGGGCCAAATCCGGCTGCTTCCAGCGACATTGCCGCAAAAATGGAAAAGGCATCGTAATACTCGAACAGATCCACTTGTTCGCGGGTAATGCTAGCTTTCTGGAATGCCTGCTCCACAGAAGCCTGCGCGGCAGCGAACCACAGCAGATCGTTGCGTTCGGCCAGGGAGAGCGTGTCCGAAGCGATGGTCGAAGCTGCCAGGCGGACAATAGGGTGTGGAAAATCTTTCGGGAGCAATTCCCTCCGGGTGAGCATTAATGCGGCTGCCCCGTCGGCATTGGGAGCCACATCGTATAAATTCAGTGGATCGCTGACGGTATCAGCTTTTAGATAGTCATCCAGCGTGATTGCCTTGCGATACATAGCGTTCTTGTTCCCAGCTCCATTTGCGTGGGCGGTCAGCGGAAATCCCGCCAACCCGTCTACAGGGATATGATTTTCATGCATATAGCGTTGGGCGAGGAGTGCGGCCTGGGTGGTGAGCGTCATCCCGTGGATTGACTCATAGTCCGCGTCGATTGTGGTGGCAAGAGCAACCTCCAGGTCCGGCCCGATCACGTCGGTAAATTTCTCCGCGCCAACTACCAATACCACGTCCACCAGTCCGCTGGCGATGGCCAGATACCCCTGGCGAAGAGCTGCGCCTCCGGATGCGCCTCCAGCTTCGACAGTCTCGGCCTCGATGCCGGTCAAACCGGCAAAGTCGGCCAGCAAGGCCCCCAGGTGCGCCTGGCGGGAAATATTGGCAGCCAGCATATTACCGACGTAGAGTGCCTGTGGTTTCAGCCCGCCCGAATCCTGGATGGCGATTTGAATGGCCTGCAATGCCAGCGAACGCAGGGATATGTTCCAATGCTCGCCGACAGAGGTTTGTCCAATTCCGGCAATGATGATTTCGGTCATGATCACTTCATCGCAATCTTGCCGCGCATGCGGGCATACATGGCGTAGTCGATCTCGGTGCGGCGGGCGATGTAGTCCTGCGTTTTGAGTGCCTTGTCACGCCGCTCGAGCAATTTGTCGGTAACGGTGATGTCGAACGCATCCGACCCGGCACCGGAGCCGAACGAGACCATCAGAATACGGTCACCAGGTTTGGCCACGTCGAGGGTGGCAGTCAGACCAATGATGGCCGCGCCGGCGTAGGTGTTACCAATGACGGGTGACAGGAGTCCCGGTTTGATCTGCTCTGGGGTGAAACCAAGCAGGGAGGCGACACGCTGCGGGAATTTGGCGTTCGGCTGGTGGAAGATAGCCCAGGTGTAATCGGAAGGTTTGGTTCCCAATTCTTCCAGCATGATCTTCCCAGCGGCAGTGCTGTGCTTGAAATAAGCCGGTTCACCGGTGAAACGGTTGCCGTGCTCGGGGTAGTGCTGGTACTCGCGCCGCCAGAAGTCGGGCGTGTCGGTCACATAGGAGTAGGCGGCGTTGAGAGTAGCCAGGCTTTCTTCAGCTGGGCCGATGACAAAGGCAGCTCCACCTGCAGCGGCAGTGTATTCCAGCGCATCGCCGGGCTTGCCCTGGGCAGTGTCGAGACCGGCAGCTACAGCGTAGCGCGCCATCCCCGACCCGACCAACCCCATAGCCATAACCATTGCCTCCGTCCCGGCTTTGCAGGCGAACTCCATGTCAGCGGCCTGAATGTGTGGCGTGGCCCCGATGGCTTCGGCCACGATTGTCGAAGTGGGTTTAACTGCGTACGGGTGGGATTCGGACCCAATCCAGACTGCCCGGATCTCAGCCGGATCGATCCTGGCACGTTTCAGCGCGTTCCTTACCGCTTCGAGAGACATGGTGACCACGTCCTCGTCCAGCCCAGGGACAGCTTTCTCTTTGATGGGTAATCCGGATACCCGCCCACCGACCCAGATTCGGGCGACTTCATTGGCGGGCAGGCGGTAGCGCGGCACGTAGGCTCCGTAACCAATGATGCCAACCGGCCGGGATGGTTTGAGTAGGGCTTTGTTTTCGGTCATGAATTTTCTCCTAACATTATTCCATTCTTAAAAAATCTAAAATGTTCACCCGATTAGTGGTAAAAATTCCGAGTCTTCCTGGGTGGCTATTTGATATCAAGACCTGTTCGCTGCAAAATGATTCTCACTCGTTGGACCTCTTCGACTAATCTTGGAATGTCCTGGCGAGCATGTGCAATAAAATCCTGGTCTGTTTCAAGGCGAGTTGTGAAATATAAATCATCGAACTGTCTTTGTTCTCCACGCAGAATGACGCTAGTGCCACCTAAAGGATGGTCTCGGCCTTCCCATGAAGAGATCCAAGAGCCAGGCGTCGCCTTCTCGGATCTTAAGCGTATTTCATCAAGATCCTCTTCTATGAGAATTGGTGCTACCTTATGACCTCTTTGTATTGTCGATTGATTTGAATTATCAGACTACATGTCCTTCAAAGACTTGATAATCTCTTCTGCTCTGTCAATCCTGACCACCTTCTCTATCACCATCTGCGCGGCAACCTTCTCGATCAGGTCCCCGGTCGCTCCGGCGGCGATTGCCACCTGGCGGGCATGCAGGGTCATATGCCCGCGCTGGATGCCCTCGGTGGCTAAAGCGCGCAGGGCGGCAAGGTTTTGCGCCAGCCCGACTGAGGCGATTATCCCAGCCAGTTCAGAGGCGGTTTTGACACCCATTAATTTTAAAGCAGCCTTGGCAGCCGGATGAACTTTAGTCGCGCCACCGACGATGCCAATCGCCATCGGCATCTCCAGTTCGCCGGTCAAGTTTCCATCCCCATCCCTGCCCCATGTGCTTAGGCTGGTGTAGCGACCGTCACGGGCAGCGTAGGCATGCGCCCCAGCCTCGATGGCGCGCCAGTCATTGCCAGTCGCGATGACGACCGCGTCCACGCCGTTCATGATGCCCTTGTTGTGTGTGGTGGCGCGGTAGGGATCGGCGGCTGCGAAGGCCCAGGCCTCGATGATCCCGTCCCGCACCTGCTCACCGGTGAATGTGCGCCCGTCAGCATTCGTGAAAGCCAGTTCCTTGAGCAGGACAGAACAACTCACTTTTGCCAGCCGCTGGTCGGCCAGATTGGAAAGAATGCGCAGGTGGACGCGTCCACCGGTAATCCGCTCGATTTGTGGAGCCAACTTTTCGCAGGCGGTGTTGACGGCATTGGCCCCCATGGCATCCCGCACGTCGTAGATTAGATGAACGACTATAAACGGCCCGATGGGAGACTCCTCAATGATGCGGACTTCCAAGTCACGTGCCCCTCCACCGAATTTCTTAAGCAGCGGGTCAACCCCGTCAGCTTCGGCCAGCAATTCAGCTTTGTGTTCAAGCAGCCGCAGGCTGGCCGCCATCAGATCCTTGCCCTCCAGCACCTGCATCTGTCCGATCATCTCCGGTGCAGACGTTATGGCAGTGAAGCCACCTCCAGACCGCACAAGCTTGGCCATGAACGAGGCCCCGGCCACCACCGAAGGTTCTTCGATCGCCATTGGAATAAGAACCTCGCGCCCATTGACAACAAAGTTCAGCCCTATTCCGAGTGGCAGGCCAAAGGTTCCGACGGCATTCTCGACCATATGGTCAGCTTGTTCGTCCCCCAACCCGTTCAAGGTTCGAAAGGATGCGAGTTCTTCGGGGGAAAGCTCTGCGGCTTCAGCCAGTCTATCAAGCCTTTCGCCCAGCGGTAAATTGTAAAATCCAGCAATTCGGGATGTAACCATGCACCCATTTTATCAGGATGGGCTGGCAAAATCTATCAAACTTGTCTAAAAGCGGATATGTAGAGTAAAATTGTCTGTATTGAGGTATCTAAATGCTCCTGACGCGTGAAGAGCTGCAAGACAGATTGTTAGCCTTACACCGGGCGAGTCTGGAATTGGTCAAGGATGTCTCGCTCGAAACCTTATTGGAAAGAATTGCTTCCCTGGCCTGCGAACAGGCCGGGGCAAAGTTTGCTGCATTGGGTGTGTTGGACGATGAGGGGAAACTCAAACAATTTATCACTGTAGGTATGATAGCCGAAGATATTAAAAAGATCCCCCACCCGCCACGCGGCTTGGGCTTGATCGGGGCGCTGATGCACGGTGATAGCGGGAACATCCGCATCCCGGAGATCGAAAATGACCCGCGCGCGGTCGGATTCCCGACAGGCCATGCCGAAATGCATGCTTTGTTGGGCGTGCCCATCCGTATCGGGGGAAGGCAATTGGGGCAGATCTACCTGACGGAAAAAATTGGGGATTCCGAATTCAACCCTGATGACGAAAAGATTATTGAAATATTAGCTGCTTATGCAGGGGCAGCCATTGAAAATGCCCGTCTTTATGAGCGGTTGCAGGAACACGAAGTAACCCTAACCCGCCGCAATAATCAACTGGGCCTGCTCAATCAAATTGGGACAGCGCTAGCATCCTCACTGGAACTTGAAGATATCCTGAATAAAACACTCGCGCTGCTGATGGCTCATTTCCAGGTGGAAGCCGGGGAAATATTCTTGAAAGAAGAAGATGATGAGTCCCTGCGCTTGGTTCTGCACCGCGGGGAGGCCGCTGAAGCGTTCTGGACCCGTAACCGGTTTAAGATTGGAGAAGGGATGGTTGGTCAGGCCGCGCAGACGCTCCAGCCGGTCATCAGCCATCACCTCGACAGAGATGACCAAGGCACCCGCCAAGCGGTGGTTGATGCGGGATTCAAGCAGATCGCGTGCATCCCTTTGACGGCACGGGGTGAAATAGTTGGCGTGCTGACCATTGCCACACGCAGCCGTAAAACGATCTCCAAGAGTGAACTCCAACTACTGGTTTCGGTGGCTTCCGGGGCTGGAACGGCGATCGAAAATGCCCGCCTGCACTCCAATGTCCGCCGTCTGGCGGTGCTGGAAGAGCGCGAACGCATCGGCATGGATTTGCACGATGGCATTATCCAATCCATCTACGGTGTTGGCCTGACATTGGAAAACGCACGCCCGTTGCTACGGGAGAATCCAACGCTTGCCGAAGACCGTCTGCAGAAGGCGATGGAAGACCTGAACCATACCATTCGTGATATTCGTAGTTATATTCTTGACCTGCGGCCGCGTCAGTTACAGGGGGAGACGCTTATTGAGGGCTTGGGACGGCTGGTTTCAGAGTTCCGCCTGAATACGAAGGTGGAGGTCAGCCTAGCTGGGCCGAAAGAACCATTATCTGACCTGCCGCAAATGTATGCCGTGTCTCTTTTCCACATCTGCCAGGAGGCCCTGGCGAATATCGCCAAACATGCCAAAGCCTCCAAGGTCAGGATAGATCTTTGGACCACATCCGACCGAGTGCTTTTGGAAATCACGGATGATGGGCAAGGATTTGAATTTGAAAAAACAAATAAGAATGTTGGCCATGGCCTAGCCAATATGCAGACGCGCGTCGAGAATGTGGGCGGTGATTTGGATATCTCATCTGCCTCTGGTGAAGGCACGTCCATTCTTGCTTGGGTGCCGCGGCTCCCGACCCATCCGGATGACTGAATCCCTGTTTTTTTAGTAAACGAAACGCTGGATTGTGCGTTTCACGTTTCCCACACATCCTTCAGAATTCAAAAAGGAAATTTTAAGGTTGCTCAGAGATC
Organism: uncultured Anaerolineales bacterium; assembly: GCA_903884265.1. Lineage (GTDB taxonomy): Bacteria > Chloroflexota > Anaerolineae > Anaerolineales > Villigracilaceae > UBA877. Next base: position 45,071 of record CAISEG010000027.1, read on the forward strand.
TTACAGTAGCCCTGTTAGTGCTCTTTCCGAAACCCAAGATATGGCGATATGCGACCTGCCTCCGGCGCCAGTGGGGGGGATCGTTTTGTAAAAGTCTGGCTAGATAAAGGATTTTTCAAAAAGCCGTGTTAAGGTTGGACCCATCTTAAATATTTGAAAATTTTTAAGATAGCGTAGGTTTCGCGTATGGAACAAATCCGTTTTTTCTGCTAGAATGAACTCGTGAAGGATAGCGGGTTCTGTCCTCCCCCCTGAGAAGTAAGTTGGTAAGAATTGAATAATACGATAGGATCCCCACTGCAAGAGCAGCGGGCTTATATCCCTGTACCAAAACGCCGAAAATCAGCATGTTTGGAGGAAGAGATGGACGCCGAGCAAGCCTGGCAGTCAGCATTGGGGCAACTCCAAATGGAGATGCCAAAAGCATCTTTTGATACCTGGGTGCGTGATACCCAGATCTATTCTTATGATGAAGGAGTATTCACGATTGGCGTGCGCAACGCCTATGTGCGCGATTGGCTGGAAAGCCGTCTCTCCAGCACTGTGACACGTTTATTGATGGGTATCATGAATCGGGCTGTGAACGTGGCCTTTGTCGTCGATGCCAATGGAAATGGCGAATTGGTAGCGGAACCAGTCGAAGTGGATGAGATTCCCAACATTACACTAAACACGGCGCAATATCCGCACAGCGTCACACTCAATCCTCGTTACACATTCGAGAATTTTATTGTCGGTCCAAATAACCGCTTGGCGCACGCCGTCAGCCAGGCTGTCGCTGAGAATCCAGCCACGGCTTATAACCCGCTCTTCCTCTACGGGGGGGTGGGCCTCGGGAAGACTCATTTATTACATGCTATTGGGAATTTTTGTCAGGAGCACGGTCAACGGGTGCTCTATGTCTCTTCTGAGGAATTTACAAACGATATGATTAATGCCATCCGGTCGCATACCACCCAGGCGTTCCGGGACAAGTATCGTTCTGCAGATGTACTCCTGGTGGATGATATCCAGTTCATCGCGGGTAAGGAATCGACCCAAGAAGAGTTTTTTCACACTTTTAATACCTTGCATGGACAAAACAAGCAGATTATTGTTTCCTCTGACCGCCCGCCCAAGTCACTGGTGACGTTGGAAGAACGCCTGCGTTCGCGTTTTGAATGGGGTTTGACAGCCGATATACAACTACCGGATCTGGAAACCCGTCTGGCAATTTTACGGTCGAAAGCCGAACGATTGGGACATGCAGTTCCTGCCGAGATTATGGACTTGATCGCCCGCCGTGTCCAGTCCAACATCCGCGAACTGGAGGGGGCGCTTAATCGCATTGTGGCTTTTGCCGACTTGAGCGGGATGGCTCTGACCCCCCAATTAGCCGATGTAGCCCTTGCCGACCTCCTGCCCCAGCGCGGCGATGTGAAACCTGCGGAGGTGGTAGATATGGTCGCCAAGACATTCAATCTGTCTGTGGACCGTCTGCTCAGTCCCGATCGGTCGCGGGATGTGGCCCTACCGCGCCAGATCGCCATGTACCTGATGCGTGAGACAAATATCTCCCTGCCACAAATTGGAATGGCTTTAGGCGGCCGCGACCATACCACGGTCATGTATGCCTGCGAGAAAGTTGCCGACCTGCTCGAACGGGATGACAAGGTACGCCGGCAGGTGGTGCAGATCCGGCAGTTGTTGTACGCGTGAGAAGACTCCTATCCTAATAATGAAAAATAATCCCGGTGAATCATCGCCGGGATTATCGCTTAATGAATTATTCTCCGTAATTTTGTCGCTAAGGAGATACGATATTTGTGCCCTCGTTGCAGACTTGCAAATACGTTGCGGAGCCACTTTCTGTCGGCACGAGACAAGTGACCGTATAACCGTCTTTGAACTGGATGGTGATATCCATGGAACCAGCCTCGCTGGTTGACATGCGTGCATATAACATATAACCCATGCCGAAATGCTCTCTCAGGGCTGGCAGTTTCGCGATTGGAAATCGTACTTCCTGGGAAGGATCGGTTGCTACTTTTTGCAGGCTTTCATTCAGGGTGCGAATTGCATATTCGGAAGTATAACCGAAGCGAGAAAACACGCCTGGGATGAAACCAACCAGGAAAACGATGACCAGTAGCTGCACAAACAATTTCCGACGAACATCTGGAAGCTCTTGTAGTTTTATAAATAGATGACGGTTGATCGCCACTCTGATCGCTCCGGCAAGTAAGATACCTGCTCCTACCAACGGCAGGGCGGTGATAAACGATTGTACAGTCAGGGCAGCACTTCCGCCGCCCAATAAGGTAGCGACCAAATTCCCGACCAGAAGGAGAATGGTGAGTACAACTCCGCCCCAGACAATCCCTCCGTATTCTTCTGTGAACCAACCGACTATCGCTCCAGCCAGCGCAAGAGCGATCCCGAACTCGATCCAATGGATCAGAAGGCGGATCCAATCCACCCCCAGGTGCAAGTCCGGGAAAAACATGATGTTGATGATCGAAGACACCAGCACAAAAACTGTTGTGGTAATGATGCCGTAGATTGCACCCGGAACCATACGCAAACCGCGTTCCGCTAGGGTTTCCTGACGATAAGATGAAATGACTGCTGCTTTGAACCGTTTGAACAAATTAATACAATCCTTTTTTTCGAAACAAGGTATGTGGCTATGATCAGTTTTCGACGAACTCCCCGCCGATGATCTCACGGTCGAGTACGCGTTTGCCTGCATCGAATTTGAAGAGTACTTCAATCTGCTGGAAACAATGCTCATTGCCCATGATTACCTTGCGGCAGGTGTAATAAGGCTTGCCTTTTTGATCCAGCTCCATGCTGGGTTCATTATAAACATTGACCTGCCCATGGATGGTCTCACCACAGCGCTTGCATTTTACAGAAAAGGTATAAAACTTTCCAGTGGGGTTGGGAGGAGAAAGTAGATTTTTAAGGAATTTCATGGCGTCCTCCTACTTTTATATGAAGTATAGCACGACACTACTTTGCAGTCCTGGTCTGCGGTTGGGCGATCGTGAAAATACAGAACAATTGCTTTAGCCTTGATGGCTCCGCATCTTTGAGAGGTGCATAGTGGACTCCCAAACGCTCCAGGCGAATCAGGAATTTTTCCAGCCTACGGAGGAATTCCTTGAAGTCCTTTTTGTCTTTTAGCGTCCACCCGGTCTCAGCCATGGCGGTCAGCCGTGGATATACTTGATAATCTAAGCGGGCGCGGTTCGGGATCCATTCAGACCAAAGCGGAAATTCCAGCCCGAGAATGGATCCTCCATTGTTGTCATCCAACTCTACCGGGACAGGTTCGTAACGGTAAGCCCGGCTCAACGGCATCAGGCAGTAACTATGGTCTAGATACGTGTCGAGATAGGTAGACATGACAACCGCCCGCTTATCGGTCCGAATGGCGTCGAGCAAATGCAGGCGGTCTCTCACCCAGAATTGGACAACCGCACTCTGGATCAGGTTTTTTTGCAGGATCTCGTTCCAACCCACCACACGCCGCCCTTTTGTGTCAAGATAATCAGCGATGCGGTTGGTGAAATAGACTTGTAGGGCGTGCTCGTCTTTCAGTCCTTCCTCCCGGATGCGCCGTTGGCAGGCAGAACACTTCTTCCAGCGAGCTTTCGGAGCTTCATCTCCCCCGATGTGGATAAAGGGTGAGGGGAAGAGTTCCAGGATTTCATCGAGGACTTCTTGTAGGAAGGTGAAAACGGTCTCCTTGCCGGCGCAGTAAATATCGGGAAAAATGCCAAAGTGCAGGGCAACTTCGAACGGACCGCCTGAGCAAGATAATTCGGGGTAGGCTGCCAGCGCAGCCAGAGAGTGACCAGGCATCTCGATCTCCGGCACGATCGTGATGTGCCGTTCGGTGGCATATGCTACAACTTCACGAATCTCGTCCTGGGTGTAAAACCCGGAATGCGGAATTCCGTCATGCTGTTTACCGAGCATGGTTTTACTTGTCCCAGCACGCTGCGAGCCGATCTCGGTCAGTTTGGGATATTTCTTGATCTCGATTCGCCAGCCTTGGTCTTCGGTCAGATGCCAGTGCAATACGTTCAGTTTTTGAAAGGCCATCAGATCGAGGGTCAGGAGTACGGTCTCTTTACCCTGAAAATGACGGCCTTCATCGAGCATGAAACCGCGCCAGGAAAAACGCGGAGTATCTTCGATAAATACACACGGGAGGCACCAATCCACTCCGGAGACGAGATGTCTTTCTTCGATTTCTTCAGGAAATAGTTGTCGCAGGGTTTGGATGCCGTAGAAAACCCCGGCGATTCCAGGCGCTTCGATTACTATTGCTTCGGGCCGGACATCGAGCCGATAGCCTTCGCGGCTGAGTTGCTTAAGTTCAGGATTCAAACGGAGGCTGATAACGTTTTTTACACCCTTGGCCTCGGTCATGACATTAATCGGGAAATCCTTCAGGTGAGATCCAGTGGGAGCGGAAAGCAGTCCACGTAAATAGTCCGCGTTCCAGTGGTTGGCGGAATCAACTAGAATCCCTGTCTCGTTTTCCAGGCGGAATTCACCAGGATGAGGTTCAATTCTAGCAGGGAGGGGGATGATATCCATAAGACTATTTTACATCGTCTTGCCGGGATTCGTGGTATACTAGCGCCGCTTCCAAAAAAGGGAGCACATTCTGCCCGGGACGGGCAATAAGCGTCCCTGAGCGGGTTGATTACCCCCGCTAAACTTACAGATCCGTCAAGTGGAGGATCAATTTAGAAGGAGAAAAATGGCTGTTGTTTCTATGAAAGCGCTGCTGGAAAGTGGCGTCCATTTCGGCCACCGGACCAATAAGTGGAATCCCGGTATGAAGCCGTATATTTTTACCGAGCGCAATGGTATCCATATCATTGACTTGCAGCAAACGGTGAAGGCGATCACCAACGCTTATAATGCGATCCGTGACGTCGTTGCAACCGGCGGTTCGGTGATGTTTGTTGGCACCAAGCGCCAGGCGCAGGAGACGGTGCATGATGAGGCTATCCGTTGTGGAATGCCTTACGTCACCGAGCGCTGGCTGGGCGGCATGTTGACGAACTGGTCAACAATGCATCAACGAATTGTAGAACTCGAACGCATGGAGAAGTTGTTTGAAACCGGCGATATTGAAAAGCTGACTAAAAAAGAGGCTCTACTGATCCAGCGCGAAATCACCCGCCTCAATATCCATCTCTCTGGCGTGCGTAACATGCAACGCGTACCGGACCTGGTCTTTGTGGTGGATGTGAGCCGGGAGTATGCGGCTGTACACGAAGCCAATCTTTTGAAGATCCCTGTGATTGCCCTCGTGGATACAAACTGCGATCCCAATAACGTGGACTATGTTATCCCTTCCAATGACGACGCGATCCGCGCCATCAAACTGCTGGTAGCCAAGATGGCCGATGCTGTTGAAGAAGGCAAGGCGCTGCGTAAGGACGAAGAACTTGAAGCTGAAGCTGCCGAATCCCGCCTCCCTGAAACTGCGACTGACTCGGCCAAAAGACCCGCGCATGCAATCGATACGGACGAAGAACTCAAAGATGATGAGTTGCTGGGTGAAGCCACTCTGGCCAAGCTGGTTCCCGCACCTGAGATAAGAGAAGTCACGGTGGAAGAAGTTGTAAAAGAAGAACCTGCAACGGAAGAAGCCGTGAGCGACGACGATGCAGGAAAAGAAGAGAAAAAATAAAATCTGAGGAACTGGCATGGAAATTACAACTGAAATGATCAAAGAACTACGCGAAGCCACCAAAGCTGGAGTGCTTGATTGCCGCAAAGCCTTGGAATCTTCCAATGGTGATTACAAGAAAGCAGTGGACTTCCTGCGAGAAAAAGGGATGGCTACCGCAGCCAAGCGCGCTGACCGCCAGGCTTTGAACGGTATCGTGGAACTCTATTCACACGGCAATGGCCGCGTAGGTGTGATGGTGGAAGTCAACTGCGAGACCGATTTTGTTGCTCGGGCGGAACAATTCCGCAAATTTGCCCATGAGGTAGCTCTGCAGGTTGCTGCTGCCGCGCCAAAGTACATAAAAGAAGAAGACATTCCTGCAGCTGTGCTTGAGCATGAAGTTGGAATAGCCAAAGCGCGCGCTCTTGAGGAAGGCAAACCCGAAGCCATGTTGGAAAAGATCGCCCAAGGTCGCGTTGAGAAGTATAAGGATGAAGTTGTCTTGATGCGCCAAGCTTATATCCGTGATGACAAGGTCACTTTGGGGAAGCTCCTGCTTGAGCAGGTCGCCGCCCTCGGAGAGAATATTATTGTCCGGCGATTCGCTCGCTGGGAATTGGGCGAAGTGAGTGAGTAATTGAAAAGGCCAACCATTCGGTTGGCCTTTTATTACTGGAATATAAGAGGAGATAAAAATGGCAGATCTCAAATTTAAAAGGATCCTACTCAAACTGAGTGGTGAAAGCCTTGCAGGTCCGAGCGGTTTCGGGATCGACCCGGAGCAAGCCGAGGCGATTGCCGAGCGGGTCAAGGCTGTTCGCAATATGGGTGCAGAAGTGGCGATTGTAATCGGAGCGGGCAACCTGTGGCGCGGTAAACAAGGCCTTGACCGTGGCATGGACCGGGCTACAGCTGATTATATGGGGATGTTGGCAACGGTGATGAACGCAATGGCTTTGATGGATGCATTGGAACGGATGGGGGTATTTACACGGGTCCAATCAGCCATAGAAATGCGGGCTGTGGCCGAACCATACATCCGAAGGCGCGCCATCCGCCACCTGGAAAAGGGACGTGTTGTCGTCTTTGGTGCAGGGACGGGCAACCCGTTCTTCTCCACTGATACCGCCGCGGCTTTACGGGCGGTTGAGATTGATGCCGCTGTGTTGATAAAAGCGACCAAAGTGGATGGAGTCTATGATTCCGATCCGAATAAGAACTCCGCCGCCATGAAATTTGATACTCTCAGCTATATCGATGTACTCAACCGCCGCCTGGAAGTGATGGACAGCACCGCTATCTCACTTTGCATGGATAACAACCTACCCATCCTGGTTGTCAACCTGTGGGATCCCACTGCTCTCGAACGTGCTGTGTGTGGTGAAAAAATAGGCACCCTGGTCACTGCATAGAGTAATAGTTTTAAAAGTCTGATGAGACTATTGGACGGGGTCGTTTGGTGATACTACCGGCGACTCTGTTTTCTTTTTTCCTTTCTTTCGATTTTTAGAGTCCCTATTTTTATTGGCGTTTTTTACGGTTTTAAGGTATCCTTATGGAAGACAAATTTGTTCATCCCAGGAGGCCGACGTGATAAAAGACATTCTTAAAGAAGCTGAGATGCGTATGCACGCCGCAATCCAGAATTTGGATGATGACTTGGCTACAATTCGTACTGGCCGGGCCACCCCGGCATTGGTGGAAAAATTGGCCATAGATTACTACGGCACGCCAACGCCGTTGATGCAACTCGCATCCATATCGGTGCCTGAGCCGCGCGGTCTTCTCATCAAACCATTTGATCCGTCTTCAATTAAGGGCATCGAACGGGCAATCCTTGCTTCGGACTTAGGCCTTACTCCCAATAATGACGGAAAACAAATACGACTGAACCTGCCCACACTCACTGAAGAGCGCCGTCGCGATCTGGTCAAGGTTGTCCATGGCCGGCTGGAAGAGTGTCGTATCGCGGTTCGAAACGTTAGGCGTGATCTCCACAACGATATGCGCGATTTCGAAAAGGAGAAACTCATCTCCGAGGATGACTTGAAGCGCGGCGAAGAAGAACTCCAGAAGATCACTGATCATAATATAGAAGAGATCAATAAACACGGCGTGCATAAAGAACAGGAGATAATGGAGGTGTAGTGGCGGTCTAAATCGTCGCTACCACATTTATGGCAAAGAAAAACACGGTTTCCAGGGGCCGAATCCCCACTCACGTCGCAATTATTATGGACGGGAATGGACGCTGGGCAATTTCGCGCGGCCTGCCCCGTCTTGCTGGGCACCGCGCCGGTACTGAGAACTTGCGCCGTATCATCACTGCCTGTACTGAATTTGGGGTTAAATATCTCACTATATACGCATTTTCCACCGAGAATTGGGGTCGCCCACGTGAAGAAGTTGAAGGCCTCATGCACATACTCGAAGATGTGATCGATAAAGAACTGGCTGAACTAAATAAGGAAGGGGTGCAATTACGCCACATCGGTCATCTGGAACGGTTGGATCCGAAACTTCAGGAAAAAGTTCTGGAGGCGATTGAGCTGACCAAGAACAATAAACGGTTGATATTAAATGTTGCATTTAACTACGGCGGGCGCGATGAAATTGTCTGCGCAATCCAACGTATCCTAAAAGATGGCATATTACCCGAAGATGTGAACGCCGACCTTGTTAGCCAATACATGTTCACTGCGGGTGTCCCGGATCCGGACTTGATCATCCGCACTTCGGGCGAATTGCGTGTCTCCAATTTTCTGATATGGCAGGGGGCTTATTCCGAGTGGTATGTCACATCCGTTTACTGGCCTGATTTTGATAAAGAAGAACTCCAAAAAGCATTGGATACATTTTCCCAACGAGATCGTCGTTACGGTGGTTTATCCAGGACAATTAAGGATTAATCTTTGCATGTTGATAAAACGTGTCCTTACGGCCCTTGCACTTGCAGCCATTGGCTTACCAGCCATGATCATTGGGGGGCTTTTTTATTTTGGCATTATCACCATCCTGCTGGGAATTGCCGCTTGGGAATATGGCAAGATCTACCACACTGCTGGTTATAACGCCTCCACTCTTCTTCTGGTGGGAGGGGTTGTACTGCTTGTCATTGTAAGAGTGTACTTTCCTGGCATGGCACCTGCCGCTCTGGCGCTGCTCATACTTGCAGCAATGACTTGGCATCTGATTGATTACGAAAATGGCCGCAACAAGGCAGCTTCAGACTTCACCATCACTGTTGCTGGAATTGTCTACCTCGGTTGGATCGGCGCGTACTTAATTGATATCCGCAATTTACCAGATGGACTATGGTGGCTGGCACTTGTTTTCCCGGCCGTCTGGTTTGCTGATACGGCGGCTTATTTTATCGGCAGCCGTTTTGGCAAACACCAGCTCACCCCCCGGCTTAGCCCGAAAAAAACATGGGAAGGCTATTGGGGCGGGGTTATTTTTGGTACGATTGGTACTGCAGGACTGGCTGTCCTGTGGCATAGTCTTGGGGGCCTGGCAGTGACTTGGTGGCAGGGAGCCGCGTTGGGAGCGGCACTATCTATCCTGACGACATTGGGCGACTTGGGCGAGTCCATGTTCAAACGAGAGGCGGGAGTAAAAGATTCGAGCAACATTATCCCTGGACACGGTGGTGTATTGGATCGCATCGATTCATGGCTGTGGGCGGGTGTACTGGGCTATCTGCTCATTGTCTGGTTTCTAATTTAGGATTGAGATCCCGGGAGGCCAGAAATGATTACTGAACCGACACGAAATTTGGCCCTCGAGCTGGTACGCGTGACTGAGGCGGCAGCGCTTTCAGCGGGTCGCTACATGGGACGCGGCGATAAAAACGCCGCTGATCATGCCGCAGTGGAAGCCATGCGACTCATACTAAATACCATCTACATGAATGCGGTTATCGTTATTGGCGAAGGGGAGAAAGATCATGCACCGATGTTGTTCAATGGTGAACATGTCGGCAAGGGTGACGGATCGGAGATGGATATTGCCGTGGATCCGATCGACGGCACACGCCCGCTGGCAAATGGAACTTGGAGCGCTCTCTCAACGGTTGCCTTGGCACCACGCGGGACGATGTTTGACCCAGGCCCTTTCCTTTACATGGATAAGATCGCGGTTGGACCCCAAGCAAAAGGCAAAGTGGAAATTGAAGCCCCGGTGAAACATAACCTTGCTGCGATTGCGAAAGCAGGGGGTAAATCAGTAGAAGATGTGACAGTGATTATCCTTGATCGCTCACGCCATGAGGAGTTGATTTCTGAGGTGCGCAGTGCTGGAGCGCGTATCCGCCTGATCCCAGACGGAGATGTTGCTGGTGCCTTAATGACTGCCTGGCCTGATTCTGGGATCGATGCTTTATTGGGAATTGGCGGCACACCGGAGGGGGTGCTTTCTGCCTGTGCTTTACGTGCCATGGGTGGGGAGATCCAGGGTAAACTATTTGCCCGCAATAATGACGAACTCCAACGTGGACGCGAGATGGGCTACGATTTTGAAAAAGTGTTGACCATGAACGATCTAGTCTCGACGGAAGATGTTTTCTTCGCTGCGACCGGGATCACCGATGGCGAATTTCTGGACGGCGTGAAATACTCTGGTTCTGGAGCACGAACTGACAGCTTGGTGGTGCGCGGTCATACCGGCACTGTACGTCAAATTATAGCTACCCATCGCTGGGACAAGCTCAACCAGTTCAGCGCAATCAAATATTAGGCAGAATCCTGTCCGTCTGCATGCCTGTCCCATCCATTCTGCAGCCTTGTCAGACATTCCACTCTCGAATATACTCTTGCCGGAGGCAAGATTACCCATGGCTAAACAACGAATTTTACTGGTAGATGATCATGAAGTTGTCCGTTTGGGGTTGAAATCGCTCCTGGAACGCCACCCTCAGTTTGATGTGGTCGGCGAGGCGTCCTCCGCGCGCGAGGCGATGGAAATTGTGAATAGTGCCCATCCTGATGTGGTTGTGATGGATATCCGCCTTCCGGGTACTTCTGGGATCGAAGCCTGCGAGGAAATTACCGGGCGTTTTCCGGAGATCAAGGTTATCATGTTGACCTCCTACGCTGAAGATGAAATGCTTTTCTCTGCCATTCGCGCTGGAGCGTCTGGTTATATTCTGAAGCAGATTGGCGGTGAGGATCTTGTCCGGGCTCTTGAAGCTGTCGGGCGTGGCGAGGCAATGCTTGACCCGACAGTGACACAACGGGTTTTCCAGGAAGTACGCCGGGCAGTAAAAGACGAGGAAGCCTCTGCTTTTGCCCATCTCAGTCAACAGGAAAAACACGTTTTACTGCTTGTATCGGAAGGCAAAACTAACCGAGAGATTGCCAAGGCACTCTTTCTTGGCGAAGGGACGGTGCGCAACTATGTCAGCAGCATCCTTTCCAAACTGGGTGTCAACAACCGTGCTGAGGCCGCCGCTTATGCGGTAGGGCATAATCTGCGCGAATACATTGCAATGTAGTTCAGGTGTGCTTGCAGGTTGACAAAATCTTAGTTTCGGATAAAATACAACCCGCACGCCGAAGTGGCGGAACTGGCAGACGCGCTAGGTTCAGGGCTTAGTGGCCTTACGGTCGTGAGGGTTCAAGTCCCTCCTTCGGCACTGCAAACCCGCGGAAACGCGGGTTTATTGTTTTAATCACCACCCCTCCCCCGAACTTTTAGCCTCCCGTTCACCTGCATCAGGAGCAGATTTACTGATTCTGTGGTAAAAAGACCCTATGAATCGCTTAAATCTTTTTCCCGATACGACTACGATAGAACGCGACTCTTTGACCATCAGTGGCTGCGACCTGACGAACCTGGCCGATCAATTTGGCACGCCTCTTTATATCTACGACCGTGCGACGTTGGATAATGCGGTCGAAGCATACCGGACCGCATTATCCAAATTCTATCCTGGTGTGAGTAGCCTCACATATGCTGGGAAAGCCTTTTTATGCCTCGCTATCGCCGAGTGGACACAACAGAACAATCTTAGGCTGGATTGCACCGGGTTGGGCGAAATTGCCATTGCTGTTGCCGCAGGAGTATCGAGAAGTCGGGTGCTTGCTCATGGAGTGAATAAATCATTGGCGGACCTCGAAGCAGCTTGTGAACACAGCGGGATTCTGGTCGTAGATAATTTAATTGAACTCCGGCATTTGGTTGAAATATCCCGCCGCCTGAGAGTGCCTGACTTGTGGCTGCGGTTCCAGCCCGGATTGGCGGTCGAGACGCATGCATACACTCAGACTGGTCATACAGGCAGCAAGTTTGGCATGGATAACGCACAAATCCTGCAGGCGGTTCAAACCTGCCAGGAAAATGCTCTATCCCTTACCGGCCTCCATTTTCATCAGGGCTCCCAGTTTCGCGATCCTGCTCCGCTTGTTTTTGGAATTGAACGCGCTCTTGACCTAGCACGGACAATCGGTTTTGGGGTAGACTGGACCCTTAGCCCTGGTGGGGGTTGGGGTGTGGCTTATCACGAGGACGAATTGCCACAGCCTGATCTGTCGGATTACATTCGGCTCGTGGCTGAAACTTTGGTGCGAGGCTGCAGAGACCGGAGGCTTGCCCTACCACGGCTACAATTGGAACCAGGACGAAGTCTGGTGGCGCGGGCGGGAGTGGCACTATACCGCGTGGGGGCGATAAAACTGGTGGGCAGCCGTACCTGGGCGCTACTGGACGGTGGTTTAGCCGATAATCCTCGGCCTGCTTTGTACGCGGCACGCTATTCGGCTCTACCAGTACGATATCCGGATAGATCGATCAAAGAACCGGTATGGTTCGCTGGGCCTTACTGTGAGAGTGGGGATGTGTTGATCGAGGCGCTGCCCTTCCCGGAGGTTCTGGAAGGAGATTTAGTGGCTGTCCCGGTCAGCGGGGCATACCAATTGAGTATGTCCAGCAATTACAACGGTAGTCGCCGTCCTGCAGTCGTCTGGTTGGATCGTGGGCAGGTGCAGGTTATCCAAGCGCGCGAATCGGCCTATGACCTCTTCAGGCGTGACCACCGGCTTGTCAAACCAGCTGGGACGGGGTAAGATATTGCTATGACCCACAAGTGGCGTAATATCCTAATTGTCATTGGTCTTGTTCTGGCGGTGGTTCTACTGGTAGATTTCAACCGCCGCATGGAGGAACTTAATCGCTTGACAACGCAGTTAAATGCAGTACGCGTCGAGGCAACTGCGGTAATACAGACTCAGACTGCTTTGGCTGGCCAGGTAGCGTACGCAACTTCTGATGTGGCAGTGGAAGAGTGGGCTTATGATAATAAGATGGTGCAACCGGGCGAACACCCTGTTGGGGTGGTACCAAGTGTAAATGTAACACCTACACCTGAACCAACACTTGTGCCTCAAGTAAATGATCTGCCCAATTGGCGTATCTGGTGGGAACTATTTTTCGGAAACCACCCTTAATCTATTTAGCCCGGACTCAAGCCCGGGCTTTTTTTTATCTCTTGCAAGCTTACCTTTATCGTGCGACCACAATGATGCCTTTTTGTCCCTGTTTAGCCTGGTGTTCGGCGCAGTTGGCGCGGTCAATCAAAGCGGACAGATTGGGCTTGTCTTCTGAAAGTCCCGTTACTCCAATTGAGATGGAGACGCCCAATTCTCCAAAGGGAGTGACAATTTTGTTGTAGGAAATCTCGTCTACCATTCGACGGGCAACAGCCTCAGCGCTGGTAATATCAGTTTCGGGCAGGAGGGCAACGAATTCATCTCCACCATACCGGGCAAGAACATCCACCGTGCGCAAGATAGATCGACAGCGTTCCGAAATGACTTTTAGAATGATGTTTCCGGTAGAGTGGCTGTATGTGTTGTTGAAGTTCCGAAAGTTATCAATATCGAAGAATAGTGCAGAAAGCGGACGATGAAAACGATAGGCGCGCTCGACTTCGCGAGCGCCAAGCTCCTGCAGGCCGCGGTAGTTATAGATTCCGGTCAGTTCATCAATGATGGCAAGGCGCTGGACTTCTGAGTAGAGACGAGCGTTTTCAACGGCGATGGCTGCCTGGATACCTATCCTTTCCAGAATGCGGACATGATTTTCGGTGTAGGCATACGGGTGGTAATTCTGGATGGACATGACGCCTATCAACCGTTCCCGGATAGTAAGCGGAATTCCTATGGAAGAACGAGTCGGTTTATCAAATTTAGAAAGAGATGATTCGAGGGGACGTGTATCTGGGTTGACGGTATTGTTCAAGTAAAGAGTTTTCCGTGTTCGAATGACCTCCCCGATTGTTCTCGGACGGTCGTTGATAAAGCGTGAAGGTCCAGCCTGATAATGTCCACGCTCATAAAATAAAGGTATATGGATCAGGGAGTTGGCCTCGTCGTATAGTGCAATATAGAAGATATCAATTGGCACGACCTGGCTGCATTGCTCATGCAAGGTCTTGAGGACATGCTCCATATCCAGACCGTAAGTGGCTGCCAGGCTTATGTGGTTAATGATTCCCATTTCTTCGTTGTTATGTGCCAACTCCGCTTCTGCCTGTTGTCGCCGGGTGACATCGCGAAAGACGAGCATACTACCGGTTATTTGTTTAAGCTCGCCATATAGTGGGGAAACATTGAGATGGATTTGTCGGGGTGGGTTTGTGCCCAAGCGGAACTCGGTCTCGATCTTCTTCGTGTCCAAGCGCTTGGCTATCAGAGGCCATGATTTGAGCACTTTTGTAATGGGCTGTCCCAGATTTTCCTTTGCTGAGGCACCGAGGATTTTTTGCGCTGCTGGATTTATTTCCACCACGCGGTTTTGTAGGTTCATTATAAGAATGCCCTCGTCCAAGTATTCCATAAGAATATCGTGGGTAACGGGAGTGAGATCGAATAATGGAAGTTTTAGAATACCGAAGGCAATTACCAGGCTGGATAGTAAGAATGCGACCGGTGTCACATCGAGGCCAGGTAAGAAATCCGGGATAAAGGAAATAATGATCCCGCCGACAAACGGAAAAAGGGAGCCTAACAATAGGAGGCCGAACTGGCGGCGGTATGGCTGCTTTGCTTGGTACCATACTACCAACAGGGTGATGATACCTGTTGAGATGATCAAGTAATCATAAACAATCAGAAAATAATATCCGAAGCCATGCCCAAAAATTAGTACATTCGAAAGCATCGGACTTGGCGTGAAACTTGGCCATATTAAACCCCGCCATGCTTTTGTTGAAGCGACAATAAAACCGCAGATTGGAACGATGGAAATCAAAACCAGATTAAGGGGTTTCAACCAGCGGGCATTATGGCTATATTCCAATGTAAAGAGCAGAAAAAGGATCGGTGAACTGGCTGCTCCCAGATATGCAATGATCGACCAAAAAATCTTGTTTTGAATGCCAATTACAGAGGATTCCAGCCCGGAGGTTAAAGCCCACTCGGAGATCGCGAACAGAAGAAGCGCCAGTTTACCGGCACCGACGGTATTGCGGCGACGCAAAGCCATGAAACCGACAATGGTGGAAATCATGGCTGTGGCATGAAGTATCCCCGCATAAAGCGTATAAGTCCAAGTCACGTCACCCTCGGTTTAATACAATCACCCCAGGAGATAGATTCTCTTTGCCCTTCCGTAGTCCGTGTTGACCTTAGTATAGCATATCAGTATTGCGGTTGGTATTAATTCTCATATATATGAAAGATAACCGGCTATTCGGAAAAGGCTGGAATGCAAATACCCAAATTGGCCCAGACGTGCTAGATCAGCGGTTAACCATTAGTGTTGAGCCCATTGGAGGCGTTATGTTCCAAATATATAACCAAGTTCTAAAATATATAAGAGATCATCATGTCGAGATGGTGGGGTTATGCCAGATATAAAAAAGTCAGCCTTCCTGAAAACGGGAGGGTTGACACTATGCTGGTAGGATTCGTTTGCTGCCAGTGACTGTCCGGTAAATTGTCCGGATAATATCGATGCTTCCGCTGATGATGGAAATCCACAGGAGAATTCGTAACCCGTCCGTGAGCAAGTTGATCAGTAATGAGGCTCCTTGCGCATCCCCGAACACGGTGGTCACGGTGGGAGCGGTCACAGCGATCAAGGAAGGGCCAGCTAGCATGGCGACAGCGATGAGAATGTTGACAACTTTCAGGCCAATGGAAAAGATCCGGGTGATGATCGCCCAGCGCCCAATGCGAAGCAGGACGATGTCCAGGATGATGGTCAGCGCCCAGACCAGGGTCAGGTAGGGGATATAGTAAAAGAAGGCCTGGGAGAGCAAAGGGAAAATCGTTCCACTGCCAAAGCCGACATACCATACCTCCCCGGCCAAATTACCGAGCCCGAAGATCTGAGGGTAGAAATTGAAGATCACGATTGCAGCGAAACAACCGACAATTTCCAAAATGGTTTCGCCTATCTTGATTTGGTTGGGGGAAGATACCTTGGCAAGCGACCGTGGATCCCATCCTTTTTCTTTCGGCAGGCCTTTGAGATCTACTTTCGTACCGGCACGATAGAGTGCCCATTCCAGGATGGCGAAGATTAGCACGATGTTGCCCAAGACGGTTATGACGGATACGCCAAAGTTGGTAATGGCTTTGATGATGGTGTCGAATGTATTCAGGGGAGAAAGGGTAGTTTGATATACTGCAACGCCTAATCCCATGGCTGCTAGGATGCCTATCACCATCAACGCGATGCGCAGCACGGTTATAAAGACAGGATACAGTCTCGGGCCGATCAAATACCTTTCTCCCACATAGGTGGAAGCAACTATTTCGGGCGCGCCATAGGTTTTCAGGACATCAAGGGTCATTTCTTCATCCACAGGTTTGCCAGTTTTCTGGCAGCGCTCATCGAGCATATCCTGCAGGATCGAGCGGATCTCGGCCTCGATATCGGCGCGTGTCTTCTTGGGCAGGTGACGACCGATCTCAGAAACG
>CAISEG010000028.1 GCA_903884265.1 uncultured Anaerolineales bacterium
CGGGACAATGGGAATCACCGGCCATTGATGCCAGTTCGTGTGGTCAAGGGAGAGAGCGGCAGGGAGCGGTGTGACCGTCGGTACGGGAGTGAGCGAGGGTTCGATGGTCGCAATGTGGGTTGGGGTCTCCGTCAGCGTGAGGGTCAGCGTCGGCTCTGCTACTTTGCTCATAGCAGGTTCCAGAGTCGGGCTGGCAGTCAGGGAGAGAAGCGGCGTATCACTGGGGAAAGCTGTTGATGTGGGGGTGGGCGCTGTAAAAAAGAGGGGCTGGCAGGCTGCAATTAAAAAGGCAAGGGTCAATACAAATAGGGTCGTTGTTCGGGGCGGCATGAGACAAGTATAGCAAAGTTGTGTCGGTTTATGAGATAATTAGCCCAACCGGAGGATCTATGCACTCCAGACGAGCCCTGCTCTACATGCCCGGTGATGACCGGCATAAAATCGAAAAAGCCCTGACGCTGGGCGTGGACTGCATCTGCATGGACATGGAAGACGGCGTGGCGCTGAACCGAAAAACCGATGCGCGCCTGACCGTGGCGGCCGCACTGCGCGAATTACAATTTGGACTTTCTGAGAAACTGGCCCGCATCAACGCCGTCGGTTCGGGGTTGGAAACGGAGGATATCGAAGCTATCCTGGCCTCCCGCCCGGATGGGATCGTTTTGCCGAAAGTGGAATCGCTGGAGCAGATCCAATGGGTCAGCGGGAAAATTGAGGCCGCGGAACTGGCGTACAGCTGGCCGGTCAATTCCATCCGCATGCTTGTAGACGTGGAGACAGCCAAAGGCATTTTAAACTTGAAAGAGATCAGCTCCCATCCCCGGTTGGACGCACTTATCTTTGGTGCGGAGGATTATGCCGTGAGCATCGGCGCGATTCGCACGGCAGAAGGCTGGGAGGTGTTCACTGCCCGGTCACTGGTGGTGCTGCATGCCAAAGCCCATGACCTGCAGGCGATCGATCTGGTGACAGTTGACTATCACGATCTGGCCCGTGTCCGCGGTGAGGCCGCATTTGGGGCACAATTGGGTTACACCGGCAAACAGGTCATCCACCCGGCGCAGGTCAGGCCGGTACAGGAGGCATTCACGCCGGATGACGAGTCAATTATAAAAGCCAGCTGCCTGGTGGAGGCTTTCGTAGCTTATCAGAAAGAAGGCAAGGGGGCGTTTGCGATGGAAGGGAAAATGATCGACATGCCGCTGGTCAAGGCTGCCCAAGGTGTACTGGAGCGGGCACATGCGGCAGGAAAGGGATAAGATTCGCCTCGAAGAACGGATCCCCAATTCCCCAAAATACATGGGATAGGCATATGGAGGCAGGTATGTAGTCTTTCATTGTGCCCGGGAATAAATCCTTCACGTTCTTCATCGCTTCGCGGTTGAATTCTTAATAACTATGCTCTCCATCCTCTTCGGACTCTCCTCCGCCCTCGCCTGGGGGGCGGCTGATTTTACTGGCGGGATCGCCTCCAAACGCAGCAATGTTTTTGGCGTAGTCATCGGCGCAGAGGGATTCGGGATGGTCTTGTTTGCAGTCCTGGCACTCGCTTTCAGAGAACCCGTCCCCCCTCTACAAACCTGGCTGTGGGGATGCGCTTCAGGCCTGAGCGGCGGATTTGGCCTGCTGCTCTTGTACCAAGCCCTCTCCCATGGAAGGATGAGCGTGGCCGCGCCGGTCTCTGCTGTAATAGCTGCCATCATCCCGGTTGTCGTCGGCGCGATCGTTGACGGCCTGCCGGGTGTTTGGACTTTCGCGGGTATTTTCCTGGCGCTCGCAGCGGTCTGGTTGATCGCGCGCGGTGAGGGTGGGCGCATTAATGCAGCCATCCGCCTAAACGAGATCACCCTGCCGTTAATCGCCGGGGTGGTTTTTGGGATGTATTTCGTTTTTATGCACGAGGCCAGCCAGGAAGCTTTCTTCTGGCCGATTGTGGCCTCCCGGCTTGCTTCCACCATCGGCATCCTCGGATACGCGCTGGTCATACATAAACCCTGGGGCCCGGAAAGAAAACACTGGCCGCTGATCGCTTTGAGCGGCTTGCTGGACGTAAGCGGTAACGCATTTTATGTACTCGGCGGACAGATCGGCCGACTTGACGTGGCCGCGGTGCTCGGTTCGCTTTACCCCGGCTCAACGGTCCTGCTGGCCGGGCTGTTCCTGCGCGAGCGTCTCAGCCGCCCTCAACTTGCCGGTATCCTGATCGCCCTGATCGCCATCGTACTGATGATGGTTTAATGGGGTTGTTCTTATTGAGGAGATCCATCCATGGCAAATATCCAGGTTTTACCCGTTCGCACCAGCCGCGAGAAGCGGCTCTTCGTGACCTTTCCCTGGCACATCTACAAGGGTGACCCGCTGTGGATTCCGCCGCTTGTATCGGAGCGGGCCAAAACAATCGACCCGCAGCGCGGTTTGTTCTTTAAGGACGGGTACGCCGAGGTATTCATTGCATGGCAGAAGGGTAAACCAGCCGGTACCATCGCCTGTGCCGAGGACAAGAACAACACCCGCGCCAGGGGCTTCGGCGAGTGTATGGTCGGCTTTTTCGAATGCGTGGACGATTACACCGTGGCCGAGGCGCTTTTCAACCAGGCAACAAAATGGGCCGGAGAACATGGCCTCGTCAGTCTCTACGGGACCTTCAACCTGGATCGGGAGGATTCGCGCGGTATCCTCATCGAGGGGCGCGACCGCCCGCCAACCTCATACTGCGGGCATAACCCGCCCTATTACCAGGCATTCTTTGAGCAATATGGCTTTCAGAAATTCGGTGAGGATGGACTGGCCTATGCAATTGATTTCAACCTGAACACCCCTGAAGTCCAGCACCTGATGAAGCTGGCCAATAAGATCCGCCAGCGGAAGAACATCATCGTGCGCAGCGGCGACCTGAAGCATATTGATCGCGAGATAGACAACGTTCTGGAGCTGCAAAACCGCGGCCTGGCACACTTTGCCGATTTCACCCCCTACACACGCAAAGATATTGAGGCCATGATCCTGCCAGTGCTTGACATCATTGACCCCGATCTCATCCTCTTTGCCGAAGTGAACGGCAAGGTGGTCGGCTGGTTTCCCGGGGTACCCAATATGAACGAAGTACTCATCCACCTCAATGGTTTGCGGTACCCCTGGGACTACCTGCGCCTGGCAAGATATGCCCGGCTCAAGCCCAAGTGCCTGGCAATCAAGAGCGTGGCCGTCGTCCCGGAATATTGGGATTTGGGGGTAGGCGTGCTCTTGTTCGACGAGATGGCGCGCCGCGCCACAGCCAAGGGCTATCAGTGGGCCGACCTGTCCTTGACCGGGGAGGATAACCCGGATACCTTCCCGCTGGCTCACCGCATGGGTGCAAAAATTTACAAGCGCTATCGCTTCTACCGGAAACAATTGGATACAAGGTGACCGGTGACGGATATTTTTAGGGATGGGGCCATACAGTTTCGTAATATTGAGTGAAGATTAAAATAAAACGGGACGGCAGAAGTTTGCCGTCTCGCTGTATTATGCTTCTGATTCTTCTGGTTCCCCAAAGACCATCCCCAGATGCTGGTTGAGAAACTGCGGCATCCCTTCGCCGCCAGGGACAATTAGACCGGGGTGTAGCCTCCAGCCACCGGGACGGTAAAGTGGAAAATCGTTCCCTGGCGAAATTCGGACTCAAACCAGATGCGCCCACCCATCATCTCGATCAAACTTTTCGTGATATTCAGACCCAAACCAGTGCCAGGCGCTTCGCGAGCCTTTGAATCATCGGAGCGGAAAAATTTACGGAGGATTTTATTCTGGTCTTCCGGGCCGATGCCAATACCGTTATCCTGCACCCAGATGTGAACGACTTCCGCCGCGCCTTCCGGGTCCCACTGGTTGGCGCTCTCTTCAGCCCCGACAGTGACAATACCGCCTTCAGGTGTGTACTTATTGGCATTGCTGACCAGGTTCGTAACGATCTGCGCAAGGCGCGTACGGTCTGCCCAGACCATCGGCAACCCGGCAGATAGATTTACGCTGACAGACTGTTTCCGGTCTTCCATCTGGCGCTTGGCGGAGCGCATCACATCGTCCACCACTTCGGCGATCTTCACTGCTTTGAAGTCCAGGCGCAGGCGGTTGGCCTCGATCTTGGAATTGTCATTCAGGTCAGAGACCAGGGTGGACATGCGCTCCACGTTGGAATGGATCGTGGCCAGGAAGTTGGCTTGCATGTCTGTTACCGGGCCGACCGCACCTTTGGAGAGCAATTCGGTGTAGCCTTTAATGGATGTCATCGGGTTTTTGAGTTCATGCGCCACGAAAGAGACAAACTCACTCTTCGCGTCATTGGCAGCTTGCACCGCATGATACAGCTGGGCATTGGAAATGGCAATCGAAGCATGGTCACTGAGACGGGTGAGGAAGGTGAGTTCCTGGTCTGCCTGCAAATCCGTGGAGCGACTCTCCAGTGTGATCAGGCCGATAACATTTGCCTCGCGGCAGATCGGGACCACAGTCTGGGTACGCGCTCCGGCAAGCAGCCCCGGCTGAAGGTCGTCCAGCACCATGCGCTGCAGCTGACTGGTCTCAACGGCGAGGCGCATTGCAGGTTGTTCCAAAGGCATGGGGGATTCTATGTAAGTCTGTTCGATCTCTTCGTAGCCATGCTGGGCGATCAGATGGATGCCCTTCCCTTCCAGGATACCGATCAGACCTGCATCGGCATTGGATTGGCGCAAGGCCCACTCCAGAGTCAGGCGCATGGCGCGTGTCACATCCAGACTGGCATTGAGTTCACGGTCAATGCGCTGCATGACCGAGAGTTCTTCCACACGGGTGTTCAGTTCCTGGTCAGTCAAGGTATATAGACGGGCGTTTTCGATGGCCACGGAGGCCTGCCCGGCAAAGGCCGAGAGAAGGTTCTGGTCATCGTCCACAAATGGCAGGCCGTCTTTACGGTTGATGACTTCCAGCACGCCAATGACGATCTCTTTGACCTTGAGCGGAACAGCCAGCAGGGCTCGGGTGATAAAACCGGTCTGCTGGTCAATGGCAACAAAACGACTTGCGGAATGCTGGACATCGTTTTCGACTACCGGGCTTTGGGTCTCGACTACCTGGCCGACGATACCGCTACCGGGAGGAAGACGCTGTCCGATCAGGTTTTGAGCCACCGGCCCGTTTGTCACCATGAAGACCAGTTCATCTGTGGCTTCATCCACCAGGAAGAAACTACCGGCTTCGCAATTTAAAATGGTCACAGCGCTGTCAAGGATAATTTGGAGTAATGGCTCGGTCTGAAGGGTACCGGTCAACTGGCGGGTAATGTCGTTCAGGGTTGAGAGCTGACGAGCGCGGCGTTCGGTTTCAAGGAGCAGGCGGGCCTTGACGATCGCGCCGGCTGTCTGCTCGGCGATGGATTGCAAGAGTTCCTGCTGGCTGGCGGTATATACCACACTGGAGTCATGATTGCCAATAGAAAGCGCACCGATGGTATCTGCCCCTGCGTTGAGTGGTACGCCTACCCAGGCATGGACACCTGAAGAGAATGGCGTGAGATTGCGCGCCTGGCACTCCCGTTCGTAGTCTGAGGTCACGATCGGGCAATTGTTGTGGATGACACTCAGACTGAGACCGGTGGCCGCTGGGAGGGGCAGATTCTCGCGGTCGGTCAGGCGGTCTTTGTTCTCCAGGCAATAGGCAAAGTAGTAATAGTCGCTCTCTTTGTTATAGAGCGTAATATGGAAATTATC
>CAISEG010000029.1 GCA_903884265.1 uncultured Anaerolineales bacterium
CGCCCATACCAGGTTGGGCATCACACCCAGAGCACGTCCAACACCGAATAACACGGTATAGAAGTCGAACTCGCGCACGCCGTAGTAATATTGCAGGGTGCCCGAGATGGCATCGACGTTCGGAGCGGGGTTCTTGGCTTTACCCTGTTCCTTCAGCACAGCTGGGACTACATCATAAACCAGTTCTGCCAGCCGGATAAGAGTGTCTTCAGGGAAGCGGGCTTTTGCAAATTCAAGTTGAGCGGTAAACCGCGGGTCCGTTACACGCAAAACTGCGTGCCCGTATCCGGGGATGACCTTGCCGCCATTAAGTGTATCCCAGGCGAATTTGTACAGATCTTCCCGTGGCGGGACGCCACCAAACTTGTCGCGCACGTCGATCAACCAGCCCAGGCACTCCTGGTTGGCAAGCCCGTGGAGAGGTCCGGCCAGACCATTCAGACCCGCGGAAAAAGCATAATACGCGTCCGAGAGCGCTGAACCGGCCAGGTGAGTGGTATGGGCGCTGACGTTGCCGGATTCGTGATCGGAATGCAGGATGAAATACAGGCGGGAGAGTTCGGCATAACCTTTCTCATCCTTTACACCGAGCATCCGTGAGAAGTTGGCTCCATAATCCAGTTTTGGATCGTAATTCGGTTCCTTTCCGTCGCCATATTTCAGCCGGTAGATGAAAGCGGCAATGGCGGGAAGTTTGCCGGTCAGGTCGAGGGCATCTTCCAGGGTCGATTCCCAATACATGTCCTTCTTGACGCCGTCGTGATAGGCTTTGGCAAATTTTGAACCGCTTTGTAATGCCAGCACTGCCTGCGAGAACAATACCATTGGGTGTGTATCTTTTGGCATGGCCCGCAGCATGCTAAAAACGTGAGCCGGAACGGTGGATCGTTTCGCCCATTCAGCTTCCACTTCCTCCGCCTGCGCTTTGGTGGGGATTTCGCCGATGAGCAATAGGTAAAAAAGACCGCCAACGTAGGGGATGGCTGCTCCGCTCGGTTTGGGTAATTTCTCCAACACTTCGGGGATGGACATGCCTCGGAATTTGATCCCGGTTGCCGGGTCCACAAAAGAGATGTCCGTTACCATGGATTTAATGTCACGCATTCCGCCGTATACTTGGCCGATGGTGACCTGGTCAATGACCGTCTCACCGTGTTCCTTGACAAGCGTCTTAACCCGCTCCCGCCATGCGGGAAGTTGAGCTGTGAGTTTATCGTGCAAGATCATGATAAGCCTCCATTGAGATAGTTTCCTTGTAAGAAGTCCCGCGCTGTCACTAGATTTTTACTAGCGATTCCATCACACCGATACTTTCCTTGACCGCTGCAGCTGATTTTTCCAGGGCAACCTTTTCGTCAGCCTCGAGTTTATACTCGATCACCTTTTCCAGACCGCCGCGTCCTAATTGTACCGGCACACCGAAGAACATATCTTTCAAGCCATATTCGCCTTTCAAGTATGCCGAAGCCGGGACGATTAAGTGTTTATCTTTTAAGATTGCCTCTGCCATCTGGGTAACGGCCCCCGCCGGGGCGTAATAAGCCGATCCGGTCTTGAGCAAACTGACGATCTCACCGCCGCCTTTCCGCGTTCGGTTGACAATGGCTTCCAATTTGTCGGCGGGCAGGTACTCACGCAGCGGAACACCAGCAATGTTCGACCGGCCGGTCAATGGAACCATCTCATCGCCGTGGCCGCCGAGCACATAGCAATTAATGTTTTCCACGCTGATACCGGTCTCGAGTGCAACGAAAGCTCGCATCCGCGCTGAGTCTAGTACGCCAGCTTGCCCGATGATGCGTTCGCGCGGCAGTTTTCCGATTTTCATTGCCAGGTAAGCCATCGTGTCGAGAGGATTTGTCAATACAATGAACAGCGCATCCGGTGAATACTTGAGCGCGTTGGTCGTCGCCTCGCCGACGATTTTCGCGTTGGTTGTCAACAAGTCTTCACGGCTCATCCCCGGTTTGCGTGGGATGCCGGCAGTAATGACTACAATATCCGATCCTTTTGTGGCTTCGAAATCGTTGCTCCCTACCACCGACACGTCCTTGCCGATAATTGGCAAGGATTCTAACAGATCGAGCGCCTTACCCTGCGGCATGCCCTCGACAATATCCACAAGCACCAGGTCGGCAATTTCACGTTCCGCCAGCCAATGCGCCGTGGTCGAGCCGGTCATGCCAGCTCCGATAATGGAAATTTTCGCAGTCATGGCTTCTCCTAAAGCTTGCTTGGTTTGTATAATTTGATAAATTTTGTTTTATTACTTCATGTACTATTGATTATACTCTTTGTACGTGAACACACTATTAATAGGTGTGAAGCATTTGTACTGCAGCCAGACCGGGTCTTTCTAAGTCCCTATCGTGCCTCTTTCTCGAGAAAACGGGTGACTTCGATGGCTGCTGCTGCGCCCATCCCCGCTGAGGTGATCACCTGCTTAAAGTGCGCATCGGCCGCCTCCCCCGCCGCATAGACACCGGGGATGCTTGTGCACATCCGCTCGTCCACCTGAATGTAGCCATCCTTCATTTCCAATTGACCAGTGAACATCTGAGTGTTTGGTGTATGCCCGATAAAAATGAACAGGCCGTCTGTCGGGAAAATGCCCTCTTCACCGGTCTGGATGTTTTTGGTTTTAAGCGATTCGACTTTATCAACGCCATTGGCTTCGGTCACGACTGTGTTCCATAGGAACTTTACTTTGGGATGATCCAGAGCCCGCTTCTGTAGGATCGCCCCGGCGCGGAGATTATCTCGCCGGTGGATGATGGTCACAGAGCTGGCGAAGCGCGTCAAGAATAGTCCTTCCTCCAGCGCCGAATCGCCGCCGCCGACCACCACAACTTTCTTATCCTTGAAGAACCATCCATCGCAGGTGGCGCAATAGGAAACGCCCCTTCCGGTTAACCCAGTCTCGCCAGGAATGTTGAGAGAGTTTGGGTTGGCTCCGGTTGCGATGATGACTGTGTCTGCAGTGTAGCTAGCGTTTTCGCTGGTAACTTTAAATGGGCGCGCACTTAGGTCCACACTCTGGGCTGAATCAAATTCTACGCGTGCCCCAAAACGTTCTGCCTGCTTCTGGAACAGTTCGCCCAATTCGGTGCCGCCCACCCCTTCAGGAAAGCCTGGGTAATTCTCAATTGTGTTGGTCAGGGAAACCTGGCCTCCCAACTGAAGACCAGTCAGTACCAGCGGTTGGAGTTCGGCCCGAGCCGCGTAAAGCGCAGCCGAAAGACCTGCTGGTCCCGCGCCGAGGATGAGCACCTTGACGTGTTGTGTTTCTTCTTTGGATGGTGAAATGTTGATCATGATTACCTCATATCATTAAGAATTAGATGCGCAGGAGTCGGATTAGTTACCTTCGATCGCTCATCCAACGGCCTTTCCCTGTAAGGCGATGGTTAGTTTACGATCATTTGCCTCTTGCTCTCGGGTTGGTTTTCCGGTAATATTTATGCAACAGGTGTTCCTTGGAATAAACGCGAGCATATTATACAGAACATTTACTGTTTATGCGCCTATTCGGTAAGATTATTTGAACCTTTTTGCTTCATCCGTGGTTTAGCACAAGTTATTCAGTCGGGGATGGAGTCTCTCGCTCCGTCGCCAAAGGTCTCCGCAGTATCCGAAAAGGGTACACAGGGGGCTGCTGACCTGCCCCCTGCACTGGGATTACCTCATCCATTGGGCGGTATCAAATGGTCAGACGTTACCCACCAATAAATACCAACGAGTCATTGAGCGTATAAGAGCAAGCGACATACATATAGACGTTTTCATCAACTGACTATTTCATTAAACATTATTTATTACAGGAGAGAAATATGTCTAAAACTACTTCGCGTACACTGGGCAAGTCTGGCATCGAAGTTAGCCCAATGGGACTTGGCTGTTGGGCCATTGGAGGTCCATTCTGGGCTGGCGAGACGCCGCAAGGCTGGGGAGAAGTGGACGATGAAGAGTCCATCCGGGCCATCCATACCGGCATTGACCTGGGTGTGACCCTCTTCGATACGGCCAATGTCTACGGAGCTGGGCACAGCGAGCGAGTTTTAGCCCGCGCCTTTGCTGGGCGCCGCTCACAAGTGGTTATTGCCACCAAGTTCAATGCAGTGTTCAACGAAACCACCCGTCAGGTAACCGGAAGTGACACGTCCCCAGCAGGCATCCATGCAGCCTGCGAAGATTCGTTGCACCGACTCAACACGAATTACATAGACCTGTACCAGTTTCACGATAATGGTTTCCCCGCTGAAAAAGCTGCACCGATCCGCGAAACGCTTGAAGCCCTGGTAACTGCAGGGAAAATCCGCGCCTATGGCTGGAGCACGGATTTTCCCGAACGGCTGGAGGCCTTTGCCCAGGGTCCCAAGTGCGCCGCCGTCCAGTTGCAGCTCAATGTTCTGGACGACAACCCGGCCATCCTTGCCCTTTGCGATAAATATGATCTGGCAGCCCTCAATCGCGGTCCACTGGCGATGGGACTCCTGACCGGAAAATATACTCCGGAATCAACACCATCTGCAGACGATGTGCGTGGTGTGAAAAGTCCAGAGTGGATGAAATACTTCAAAAATGGAAAACCCAACCCCGTATGGTTGAATAAGCGCGATGCCGTGCGCGCAATCCTGGCCAGCAATGGGCGCAGCGTGGCCCAGGGGGCACTGGCCTGGCTGTGGGCGCGCAGCCCCAAGACACTTCCGATCCCGGGTTTCCGCACGGTTGCCCAGGTAAAAGAGAATGCCGCAGCCATGCAGTTCGGTCCGCTTACGTTGGAACAGATGCAGGAGATTGATAAGTTGCTCGGGAGAGTGTAACTCTAGCAGTTATCACTGCCCAACATCAGCTCCAGCGGATAGCAGTTCCACCGCTCGAGCGCAGGCACGTTTTGCCGCAATCGGCGTTAAAATGGCGTGGGTTTCGCCAGCTCCACGTGGTCCCTGCTAACACAAACTGGCGGCCTGCTCGGGTTAATGAAATCAAGGAGATTGACCTATGGCAAAATTACTAAAGCCTCCCTATCTACAAAGGGACGACACTCGCGGTGACTACCAGGTCTGGATAGTCGATGGTGCCTACATTCGCGGGCACATTGATGAAGAGTTCACAAATTTCGGCCAGCATTATCGTTATCCGTACATCCCCGAGAAGGAATTCTGGATTGACAGGGATGCCGGGCACGATGAGCGCGCTTTCTTTATTGATCACTTGCTGGTCGAGCACGACCTCATGGCGAAGGGCGCATCTTATAGTGATGCGATCACCCAGGCTGACAAGGTGGAGCGTCGGGAAAGGCGCCGGGCCGGTGACATCCGCAAAGTTGCTCATCAAGGCAATGAATTCCCTGATCTCACCGCAGTACATGAGCATCTATGGAAGAAGCTGGAAAATGGGATAAGTGTATGGATCGTTAATGGCCGGCTTGTGCGCAGCGCATTCGACATTGACTTCACGGCCGGTGGTCATGACCACGTTTATGAATTTATACCTGAGGGCGAGGTCTGGATTGACGATGCCATCGAGGAGCAGGAAAGAGGCTTTGTCTTGTTGCACGAATTGCACGAACGGAATCGGATGGCAGCCGGGTGGCCCTATAGCAAAGCCCATGCCGAGTCCAGTAAATTGGAATTCCATTGCCGGCATCATCCGGATGAATTGCATGATGCTTTGGCTGCCGAAGGTTGGGCATGATATCTTGTCTGGCACCTTCTCCACCAAGAATATTATCTGATCATGCAAGTTCACGAGCGATGAGCTGACATCAACCTGGAAGTACTTAAGGAGACCGAAGATTGCAGAAGTCCGGTCGGGGTCACTACGGATGGCGACATATTTTCGTTCTCATAAAACAATAGCACAGATTCAGGCTATACGGTTTCAATAACGCGTTTCGATAACGAGCAGGATGCGCACACTCAATTTGAGTCAAACCGAGGCGCTTATCCCGTCTCGAGTTTTATGGCTATGATCAATATGAAGTCTCCTCGACAAACCCTGGCGATCCTTTCATCGTCCAGCCGCAGATCGGCTGGCGGGCGGGCTAATGGATTGTTCCGATCTATACCAGTTATCACAATGGGGACGCCTATTTCACTACTGGGACTTTTTTCAGAGGCTACATATACCCCTGGTCGTAAAAACAACCTGTTCCTAGCTGGAATATCTCCATGATAGTCTATTTGATCCTGGGAATAACCTATGCCTTTGCGGCTGCGGTCCAGCCCGGGCCTTTCCAGGCTTATCTCATTTCGCAGACCCTGGCAAACGGCTGGCGTCGCACAATTCCGGCTGCCTTCGCGCCTTTGCTCAGTGATGGTCCGATTATTGTATTGGTTTTGCTGGTTTTGAGCCGGATGCCTCCTTGGCTTGTTCAGGTCCTCCAAGGTGCAGGTGGAGTATTCCTCCTCTACCTGTCTGTAGGTGCTTTCAAGACCTGGCGGGACTTCGGCGCAAAAAGAGCAGTTCAAGTCCAGGCCATCCAGCAAACTGTTTTCAAAGCCGCCCTGGTGAACCTGCTTAACCCATCCCCTTATCTTGGCTGGAGTCTGGTCATGGGACCGCTCCTCTTGAAGGGTTGGCGGGAGACTCCCATCGATGGAATCGCCTTACTGGTAGGATTTTACATTACTCTGATTCTGGTAACATTGGGGATTATGCTTCTCTTTGCAGC